>JALRJD010000069.1 GCA_023255165.1 Porticoccaceae bacterium
TGATGGCGTTCGAGCGCTGGACCGATTGGCGATCGAAAAACTCAATCAACACTCGAATTCAGGTATTACCCTGATGAAGCGCGCCGGTCGCGCAGCCTTTAATGAACTGCTCGAGGCGTTTGGAAAACCCGCCCTGATTACTGTGTTTTGTGGTTCCGGCAACAATGGTGGCGACGGTTATATTGTCGCCACGCTGGCCGCAGAGAAAACCATTCCCGTGCGGATCATTGAAATGGCTGCGGGAAAATCATTGTCCCCGGATGCGGCCATCGCCCGTGATTATGCGTTGGCAGCTGGCGTTGAGATGCAACCCTTTGCCGACAATATTGATCTGTCTCAGGGGGTGGTTGTCGATGCGATGTTGGGAACCGGCACCAGTGGCCCGATGCGCGAGCCCTATGCGGCGGCAATCCATCAGATCAATGGGGCCGCACTGCCGGTGCTGGCAATTGATCTTCCCTCAGGCCTCTGTGCGGATTCCGGCGCCGCTGCGGAAGCGGCCATTCAGGCGGATGTCAGTGTCACATTTATCGCTGCCAAGCAGGGTATGTTCAGCGGCCGTGGTCCGGCGCTCTGTGGCGAAATTATTTATCATTCCTTGGACGTGGACGAAGAGATTTTCCAGCAGGTTGGCTGCAGTGCCCAGTTGATGGATCTCGATGAGCTGCTCGAAAGTCTGCCGGTGCGGGATGCCGATGCCTATAAAAATCAGTTTGGACACAGTCTTGTTATTGGTGGTGACAATGGCTTTGGTGGCGCCGCCTTGATGGCTGCCGAAGTCGCGTTGCGCGTTGGTTCTGGTCTGGTCAGCATGGCAACGCGCCCGACACATGTTGCCGCCGCACTGGCGCGACAGCCGGAAGTCATGGTCAATGGCGTGATCTCTGGTCAGGAGTTGGAACCGCTGCTCGATAAACCTTCGGTGTTAATCGTTGGTCCGGGTCTTGGGCGTTCACCCTGGTCCGAGCAACTGCTGCAGAAAGCGGTTGCCACCGGTCTGCCGATGGTGGTGGATGCCGATGCTCTGAATATTATTGCCGAGGGTCGAGTGGTCAGTCAGCCCGACGGCAGCCGCTGGATTATGACGCCACACCCGGCTGAGGCGGCGCGACTTTTAAACTGCACTGTCGAACAGGTGCAGGCCGATCGTTTTGCCGCTGTGCGACAGCTGCAGGAAAAATTTAATGCAGTGGTGCTGCTTAAAGGTGCGGGCACATTGATTGCCGCCCCGGATGACGAGCTGATTCAGGTCTGCCCCTACGGTAATCCGGGTATGGCTACCGCTGGAATGGGCGATATGCTCTCGGGTATCATCGGCGGCCTGCTGGCTCAGGGTCTCGAGCCTGCAATGGCAGCCCAGCTCGGCTGTTGCCTGCACTCGGCGGCGGCCGATACGGCAGTGGATGAGCAGGGCATGCGCGGTCTCACCGCAACCGATCTGTTGCCACATCTGCGCAAGCTGTTAAATCCGGAGATTGAATAACAGTGTTTGTCGCAGAGAGGGCGCAATCCATTGGCTGAGTTACGGGTTCAGGTGGAGCTGCTCGGTGAAGCAGCAATGCTGCAATTTGGTGTGCGGCTGGCTGAGGCAATTAAAGAAACCGTTGCTGACGATGCAGAACCAGCGAATTTAAACCAAGCGCTACTTATTGCGCTGCAAGGGGATTTGGGTGCGGGCAAGACTACTTTGAGCCGCGGCATTCTGAATGCTCTGGGTCATGTGGGCTCGGTAAAAAGCCCCACCTATACTCTGGTTGAACCCTATGGTCTGTCGCTCGGGCAGGTCTGCCATTTTGACTTCTATCGATTGGCGGATCCGGAGGAGCTTGAGTATATGGGTTTTCAGGACTATCTGGCCGACTCACGGTTGTGCTTGATAGAATGGCCCCAGCGCGGTGCCGGGTTTTTGCCTGAAGCCGATATTTTGATTGATATTGTTCAGTGCGAAAACGGCCGCCAGGTGACACTCAGAGGAAGCTCTGCAGTGGCGATAAAAATACTGGGTCAGCTCGATAATCGAGCGCAGGCGACAGGTGAAGGTGCAAACTAGATGGTGTCTCGAGTGGGCATAAAAAATCTGCGGTGGAGCATTCTGCTGGGACTGTTGTTTAGCGCAATGGTCAGCCACAGCTTTGCCGCGGACATTGAAAGCGTGCGACTGTGGCGGGCCCCGGACAGCACCCGTTTGGTGCTGGATCTCAGCGATGCCGTTGAACACAATGTTTTTACTCTCGACAACCCGCAGCGCATTGTGATTGATATTAAAAATGCTAGTTTAAAAACCTCTTTCGACGATCTCGATATCGCCGCGACACCGATCGCGGAGATTCGCTCTGGGCAACGAGGCAGCGATGATTTGCGCATGGTGTTTGATTTGAAAGCAGCGGTTAAAGTCAAAAGCTTCACTCTGAAAGCCTATGAGCAATATGGCGATAGATTGGTGGTTGATCTCTTTGACAGTCAGGCGGCTGAATCCAAAACCACCAGTAAAGTGGTGCCAAAAGACAATCGTAAAATTGTGGTTGCCATCGATGCTGGTCACGGCGGTGAGGACCCGGGCGCTCTGGGGCCAATGAAAGTGCGGGAGAAAGTGGTCGCGCTGCAGATTGCTCAGCGCCTTGAACGGCTGTTTGATCAGGATGCGGATTTTAGCGGTGAGCTGATTCGCACCGGCGATTATTATCTGGCTCACCGCAAACGCACTTCGATTGCGCACCAGCAGCGCGCCGATTTCTTTATCTCGATACACGCCGACGCCTTTACTAATCCCAAAGCCAATGGCGCATCGGTTTATGCGCTCTCCACCAGAGGCGCCACCAGTGAGGCGGCACGATATCTGGCGAGCAAGGAAAATCGCGCTGACCTTATTGGTGGCGCCGGGTCACTGAGTCTGGATGATAAAGACGACGCGCTGGCCGAAGTGCTGCTCGATCTGTCGATGACCGCGACACTCAGCAGCAGTCTGGATGCTGGCAGTTATGTGTTAAAAAATATGGGCAGCGTGGCGCGGCTGCATAAAAAGAAAGTTGAACAGGCCGGATTTTTGGTACTCAAGTCTCCGGATATTCCATCGCTGCTGATTGAAACCGGTTTTATTTCCAACCCCACTGAGGCCAAGCGTCTCAGCAGCAGTGCCTATCAGCAGAAAATGGCCGAGGCGATATACTCTGGTCTGACAGACTATTTTCGTGCTCATCCGCCGGCGGGCACCTCTATCGCTGCGAACAGATCGAAATCTCCGCGCAGCTATATTATTGCTCGCGGCGATACGCTTTCCGAGATAGCCAAGCGCCACAATACATCAGTGAAGAGCATACTGAGCTATAATAAAATGCGTTCCAGCACGATTAAAGTTGGCCAGAAAATTCTGATCCCCGCTGGCTAGTGCCAGATAAAAGCGATTAAAAATAGTCACTGATAATAGTGCTATTCCATTTTTTAGCCTGTCGAAAAGGCCACTGCTTATGTCCATCATCAAGGTTCTCAGTCCGCAATTGGCCAATCAGATTGCTGCTGGTGAAGTGGTGGAGCGCCCGGCCTCGGTTTTAAAAGAACTGGTGGAAAACAGTCTCGATGCCGGTGCTCAGAGCATCGATATCGATATCGAGCAGGGTGGGGTTAAATTAATTCGCATTCGTGATGATGGCTGCGGCATCGGCAAAGATGATCTCGCTCTGGCATTGAGTCGCCACGCAACCAGTAAAATAGACGACCTTGAAGATCTTGAAGCTGTCGCCACGCTCGGTTTTCGTGGCGAGGCCCTGGCCAGCATCGCCTCGGTATCCCGACTTAGCCTGACTTCCAATAGTGGCGAAGACAGCGCCTGGCGCGCGGTGTCGGAAGGGCGCGATATGGAAGTGGAAATTGCTCCCGCCTCGCATCCTCAGGGCACCAGTGTTGAAGTGCGTGATCTGTTTTTTAACACGCCGGCGCGACGTAAATTTTTGCGCACCGAGAAAACCGAATACAACCGTATCGATGACAGTATTAAAAAACTGGCTCTGAGCCGTTTTGATGTGGCCTTTAATCTGCGCCACAACCAGCGTGCGCAAATCAGTTTGCGTCCGGCCACCACCCAACTGGAACAGGAAAAGCGCGTCGCCGATATCTGCGGCACCACCTTTATGCAGCAGGCGCTCTATATCGACAACAGCCGGCCCGGGTTACGCCTGTGGGGCTGGATTGGGCTGCCAACCTTTTCGCGCAGCCAGGCTGACCTGCAACACTTTTTTGTCAATGGCCGCTGTATCCGTGACAAGGTGGTTTCTCATGCGGTGCGTCAGGCCTATCAGGATGTGCTCTATCACGGTCGCCATCCCGCCTTTGTATTGTTTCTGGAAATTACGCCAGCGGATGTGGATGTCAATGTGCATCCAACCAAGCACGAGGTGCGCTTCCGTGAAAGTGGGTCGATTCACAGCTTTATCTCTCAAACCTTAAAGCAGGCGCTGGCTGAAGATCGGCCCCAGGATCATTTGCAATCCAATAGCGGCAGCTACCAAACTGGCAACTACCCAATAGAAAGCTCAGCGCCCGGTGCCGTGGGTCAGCCGGCTGCGGATTGGCAACAGCCGGCGATGCAGTTTTCTGATCGATCCCCGAGTCAAAATGGTTCTGCGGGCTCTTCTGCGACATTGGGTTCCTTCGGTACCAGTCATCGGTCGGGTTCCGGGAATATGGAAAACTTTCAGAGCCTCTATTCCACCAGTGGCATTAACCTGCCCGAAGCAGCTGGCGAGATGGCCGATAGCCAAGATATTCCGCCGCTGGGCTATGCCATTGCACAGTTAAAAGGCATCTATATTCTCGCCGAAAACAGTCAGGGGCTGATTGTTGTCGATATGCATGCCGCCCACGAACGCATCACCTATGAGCGAATGAAAAATGCCTTTGACGACCAGGGACTGATTTCCCAGCCGTTGTTAGTTCCCGAGAGTCTCGCCGTCAGCCAGCGCGAAGCCGATGCGGCCGAACAGCACAATGAGGTGTTTGCCAAGCTCGGTTTTGCGGTAGAAAGGGCTGCCGCGGAGAGTGTGATTGTGCGCGAGATCCCGGCCATTCTGCGCGGCTCGGAAGTTGAATCACTGCTTCGCGATGTACTCTCTGACCTGCTTGAGCATGGCACCTCTGAGCGAATCCGCGACCATATCAATGAGATACTCTCGACCATGGCCTGCCATGGTTCCGTGCGCGCCAATCGCAGACTCAGCATAGCCGAGATGAATGCGTTGCTGCGCGATATGGAAGCCACCGAGCGCAGCGGTCAGTGCAATCATGGCCGACCCACCTGGTCGCAACTCACTCTCGATCAGCTCGACAAGCTGTTTTTAAGAGGTCGTTAACAGCGTGGTTACACAGGCGAGCAGCAGCGAGTCAAGTGAGGAGCGCCCGCAGGCGATTTTTGTGATGGGCCCCACCGCCAGCGGCAAGACCGATCTGGCCATTGCCCTGCAACAGCACCTTCCGGTGGAGTTGATCAATGTGGATTCAGCCCAGGTTTATCGACAGCTGGATATTGGCAGCGCCAAACCGGACCGGGCCACACTTGAGGCCGCACCCCATCGCCTGATTGATATTCGCGATCCCCTGGAAAGTTACTCGGCGGCGGACTTTATTGCCGATGCCTCGCGGGAGATGGCCGAGATCGCAAGCCGCGGAAAGATTCCACTGCTGGTGGGCGGCACCATGCTTTACTTTAAGGCGTTGCTCGAAGGTCTTGCCGAGATGCCGGCCGCCAACGCCGGGATTCGTGCGGAAATACAGCAGCAGGCAGACCAGCATGGTTGGGCCGCTGTGCATGAACAGCTGCGTGCAGTGGACCCGGAGACTGCGGACAGTTTGCATCCCAACCATTCCCAGAGAATTCAGCGTGCGCTGGAAGTGTACAGAGTCAGCGGTATTCCGATGTCGGCTCTGCGCCGCCAGAATCATAGCGGTGGCATTGCCGAAAGCTGGGCGATCAAACAGATTTCGCTGCTGCCGAAAAACCGGATGCATATTCATAACCGTATAGAAGCCAGGTTCCGAAAAATGATGGCTGATGGTTTCGAAGCGGAAGTGCGTGCTCTGTATCAGCGCGGTGACCTGCATGCGGATTTACCGGCGATTCGCTCGGTAGGTTACCGTCAGCTGTGGCAGTATTTACAGGGTCAGCACAGTCTGGAAGAGGCGGTAGAGAAGGGTATTGCGGCAACCCGCCAGTTGGCGAAACGGCAGATTACCTGGCTGCGAAACTGGCCATTCAGTTGCGAAATAGAGATTGATAATGAGTCAGGTCTATTAACGGTGGACAATATTTCGCAATTGGCCTTGAAAAAATTGCTCTCAGCGCCCATATATTGTGGGAACATGGGAAGTTAATGAGTAATATTAAGCAAGATTGACGAACAATGTTGATGTGTGAGTTGCAGGTCGGGTTTGATCTGCATTTTTGCTGCTGGAAAGGCAGTTTATTTTTGATAAGGAGAAGTTTAAATGTCAAAAGGGCATAACCTACAAGACCCTTTTCTTAATGTATTAAGGAAAGAACGTATCCCGGTTTCCATCTTTTTGGTCAACGGCATCAAGCTACAGGGACAGGTAGAATCATTTGATCAGTTTGTGGTTTTACTCAAAAACACCGTGAGCCAAATGGTATACAAGCACGCTATCTCAACGATTGTTCCATCGCGTCCGGTCAAGCTACCTGTCGCCAATGCCGGGACGGCTCAGGGCGGCTTTGATAACAGTGGCGGAAACTACTCCGACGACGACTACTAAGCATAGTGTCGCTATTCTTTGAACGCCCCGATTTTGGCGAGAGAGCGGTTCTTGTTCATTTAAAACTGAACAGTGAAACTGAACCCGAAGATCCGCGGGAATTCGAAGAGTTGGTTATCTCAGCCGGGGGCGATCCAGTGGAATTTATCACTGGGTCGCGCTCCGCGCCTCACGCCAAACTGTTTGTCGGCACCGGCAAACTCGACGAAATTGCCTCCGCCGTTAACAGCAGCGAGGCTGAACTGGTGATTTTTAATCACAACCTTTCCCCTAGTCAGGAGCGCAATATCGAGGCTGAGCTCAAGTGTCGTGTGCTCGATCGAACCGGCCTGATTCTGGATATCTTTGCCCAGCGTGCCCGCACCCACGAGGGTAAGCTGCAGGTTGAGCTGGCGCAGTTGCAACACCTTTCAACCAGACTGATTCGCGGTTGGACTCACCTTGAGCGCCAGAAGGGCGGTATTGGTCTGCGCGGTCCCGGTGAAACCCAGCTTGAATCCGACCGCCGTATGGTGCGTGAGCGCATTAAGGCGATTCAGGCCCGCTTGTTAAAAGTGCGCAAGCAGCGCGCTCAGGGGCGCCGCGCCAGAGTGCGGGCTGAGGTGCCGGCGGTATCACTGGTTGGTTATACCAACGCTGGTAAGTCGACGCTTTTCAATACATTGACCCAATCCGATGTATTTGTCGCCGATCAGCTGTTTGCCACTCTCGACCCAACCATGCGCAAACTGGACATTCCCGAGCAGGGGCAGGTTATCTTTGCCGACACCGTGGGTTTTATCAGCCATCTGCCTCACCGTCTGGTGGATGCATTTCGCGCCACTCTGGAAGAAGCGGCCAATGCGACCTTGCTGTTGCATGTGGTGGATGCTGCCGCGGAAGATCGCGCCACCAATATCAAGCGCGTTGAAGAAGTGCTTAAAGAGATCGACGCACACAAGCTGCCGACATTGATGGTCTATAACAAGGTCGACCTGCTTGAGGATGGCGCACCCCGAATCGACCGCAATGCCGAGGGTCTGCCGGTGGCTGTGTGGTTGTCGGCGCTCAATAATCAGGGTCTCGACCTGTTGCTGCAAGCCGTGGCGGAGCGACTGCCCGGCCAGTTTGTGCACCAGATATTGTGCCTGCGGCCAGATCACGGTGCCCTGAGGGCATCTCTCTACAGCCATAAAGCCGTATTAAATGAACAGGTTGACGAGACTGGCCGTATCAAGCTGGAGGTCAAGTTGCCGGAGATCGACTTTTTGCGAATGCTTAAAGGGTCAGGTTTGAAACTCGAGGATTTGGTGGCACTGTAGCCAGTGGAGATCAAAGCCTTTAGACTTACGCCAGTGCTGAAATACTTTCGTCGCTGGAAAGATAATAACTTTAATTTTGGAGAACAGTTATGGCCTGGAATGAACCGGGTGGTGGAAAAGACCCATGGGGTGGCAAGCGTGGCAATGATGGCCCGCCAGATCTCGACGAAGCACTCAATCAACTGAAGAAAAAGTTCAGCAGCTTTGGTGGCGGATCAAATGCTCCCGACGGCAAAAACTTACTCCCAATTGTGCTGGCTGTAGTGGCGATACTCTGGGGCCTGATGGGTTTCTACCAGGTTGATGAGAAAGAGCAGGGCGTTGTGTTGCGACTCGGCAAATACCACAGCACTGTGGGCTCTGGTCTGCACTGGAATCCCAAGCTGATCGACTCGGTTTACACCGTGCGCGTCACCGAAGAGCGTCAGTATTCAGCCCGCGGATTGATGCTTACCCAGGATGAAAATATTGTCGAAATCTCCCTCACAGTTCAGTACAACATCGCTGACGCCAAAGGGTTTGTGCTCAATATTCGCAACCCCGAGATCAGTCTCAAGCACGCCACCGACAGCGCATTGCGCCATGTGGTCGGCAGCACCGGGCTTGACGGCGTGATCTCCACCGGTCGTGAGCAGCTGGCGCTGTCTACCGCCGAGCGGCTGCAGACTCTTCTCGATGCCTACGGCAGTGGCATCAATGTGGTGAAAATTAATATCGAGGAGGCGCGTCCGCCAACCGAAGTGAAGGCGGCTTACGATGATGTGATCAAGGCGCGCGAGGACCTTGAGCGTCTGGTTAACGAAGCGCAGTCCTACTCCAATGGCATTATTCCGGAAGCCCGCGGCGCCGCTCAGCGGATGCGTGAAGAGGCTGAAGGTTACAAGTCACAGGTGGTTTCGAAAGCGGAAGGTGAAGCACAGCGCTTTGTCAATCTGCTGACCGAGTACAAAAAGGCACCTAAAGTGACCAGAGAGCGTCTCTATATCGATGCAGTGGAACAGGTGATGATGAACAGCACCAAAATTATGGTCGATACCGACAGCGGCAACAATATGCTCTATCTGCCGCTCGACAAACTGATTCAGGAAGGTGGTCAGACGAAATTGAGAGAGACAGAAGGCAACGGCCAGCTGATCGATCGGATTGCCAACCAGGTTATCGAAAAATTGCAGCGCAATGTTGAGCAGACGCCAATGGAGAGAAGACGATGAGCAATTTATTAAAGTCTGTAATCATCCTGGCTGTGTTACTGATTGTAGCCAGCAACACACTCTATGTGGTCAGCGAAACGGAACGCGGCGTCAAGCTGCGCTTTGGGCGACTGATCGAGGCGGATATTCAGCCCGGTCTGCACGTCAAACTGCCACTGGCTGACGATGTGCGCCTGTTTGATGCGCGCATCCTGACAGTGGACGCACAGCCAGCAAGTTTCTTCACCGTTGAGAAAAAGCGTCTGATCGTTGACTCCTATGCCAAGTGGCGAATCGCCAACGTTGAGACCTACTATAAGGCCACTGGCGGCGTTGAGACTGTTGCCCACAACCGCCTCGCCAACCGCGTCAATAACGGCCTGCGCAACCAGTTTGGTACCCGCACTCTGCATGAAGTGGTCTCCGGTGAGCGCGATCTGTTGATGGAAGATATCACCTCTGATCTCAACGAGTCGGTACTCGGCAGTCTGGGTATCGAAGTGGTCGATGTGCGCGTCAAGCGAATTGATCTGCCGCAGGAAGTCAGCAGTCAGGTATTCAGACGTATGACCGCCGAGCGTGAGAAGGAAGCGCGCGAGCTGCGTTCAACCGGTAAGGAGCGCGCTGAAAGAATTCGCGCCTCGGCGGATCGCGAGCGAACCATTGAGCTGGCCAACGCCTATCGCGACTCAGAACAGCTGCGCGGTGCCGGCGACGCGGAAGCGGCCAGAATTTACGCCGAGGCCTATCAGCGTGACCCCGAGTTCTATGCCTTTGTGCGCAGCCTCAATGCCTACAAACAGTCGTTCTCGAACAAGGGCGACATTATGTTGGTGGCGCCAGAGAGTGACTTCTTCAAGTATCTGAAAAAACAGGGCGGCGAATAATCGCCGCCTGATGGTGAAGCGTTTAATTAATGCAAAAACTCCTGCCACATTGATGGCGACTTTGCTAAAATTCGAAAACCGGGGCGACCCGGTTTTTTTGTGCCGATTGTGGAGTGGCCGATTATGCTTAAAGATATTGGTACAGCGTTTTGTCTGATGCTGGTATTGGAAGGGATAATGCCCTTTGTCTCCCCCGCCCGATGGCGCAAAATGGTCGAGGTGATGGCCACAGTCGATGACAAAAATATGCGTCGCATTGGCCTGTTAAGTATGGCGATTGGTGCGCTAATGCTGTTTTTTCTGCGCGGTTAATGGCGACAGAATAGATAGCCAATCAGCAGGTTTGATTGGCTTGCACAGTTTGCGTGTTTTAAACAGCCTGAAATAGGCAAGAGGTTGAAACAACATTTATGACAACTGCGGATCGTTGGTTATTGCCGGACGGTGTTGATGAGGTGCTTCCAGAGCGCGCTCAGGTTGTCGAGTATCTGCGTCGTCAGCTTCTCGACCTTTACAATACCTGGGGCTACGATCTGGTTATCCCGCCAATGGTTGAGTTTACCGACTCCCTGCTCAGCGGTTCCGGCTCCGATCTCGACCTGATGACCTTCCGCATCACCGATCAACTCAGTGGCCGCATGATGGGTATTCGCGCTGATATCACGCCACAGACCGCGCGGATGGATGCCCACAGCCTCCGCCGCGAAGGCCCCAGTCGGCTCTGTTATGCCGGTACCGTATTGCACACCCGCCCGCGCGGACCACTGCAATCACGCACTCCAATTTCACTCGGTGTGGAGCTGTTTGGCGAAGCCACATTGGCCGCCGATATCGAAGTGATCGAACTGTTTCTTGAAACCCTGTCGACGGCAGGGGTCGAGAATGTTCACCTCGATCTGGGCCACGTTGATATATTCCGCGGCCTGCTGGCCGATGCCGGTCTCAGCGCCGACAGCGAATCGGAACTGTTTGATCTGGTGCAGCGCAAAGCCACTCGCGAACTTGGCCAGTGGATCGAAGCCAATATCAGCGACCCTCAGCTCTCCGGCTGGTTAAATGCGCTGCCCGGTTTAACCGGCAGTGTTGAAGTGTTGGCCGCGGCCAGAGCAAAACTGGTTGGAGCGCCCGCCTCGGTGTTGGCGGCGATCGCGCAGCTGGAAGAAATTGTTGCGGTAATTGCCGATCGCAATATCACGGTCTATCTGGACCTTGGTGAACTGCCCGGCTACCACTATCACACCGGCGTGGTATTTGCCGCTTACGTGCAGGGCTACGGCAAGGCGCTGGGTAATGGTGGGCGCTACGATCATGTGGGTGAAGCCTTTGGGCGACCGCGTCCGGCAACCGGGTTTGCCTTTAATCTGAAGTCGCTGGTCAGCCAGAGTGGCAACAGCTATGCGATGGCCGCGGGCATTTTTGTGCCGTTCAGTGACAACCCCGAACTGGCCGCGCAGATTGCACTGTTGCGCAGTCAGGGTAATCGTGTGGTACAGGGTTTCTCCGGTCAGCATGTTGACTGTAACGAAGTAAATTGCGATCGCCTGCTGGTTGAGCAGGATGGTCAATTTGTTATTCAAAAGCTCTCCTGACCTTCCGCGTCGGTTAGCCTAATCTTTTCGAGCAAGCATAATTATGGGTAAAAATGTCGTCATTCTTGGTTCCCAGTGGGGGGACGAAGGCAAGGGTAAGATCGTTGATTTGTTAACTGATAAAGCAACGGTTGTTGCGCGTTTTCAGGGTGGCCACAACGCGGGTCACACATTGGTGATCGACGGCCAGAAAACCGCATTGCATCTGATTCCCTCCGGTATTCTGCGCGACCATGTGACCTGCGTTATCGGCAACGGCGTGGTCGTGGCGCCCGATGCGCTGCTCAAAGAGATTGCCATGCTTGAAGAGCGCGGCGTGCAGGTGCGTGATCGCCTTAAGGTGTCCGGTTCCTGCCCGTTGATTCTGAGTTACCACATCGCCCTGGATCAGGCTCGCGAAGCGGCCCGTGGCAATGCCAAGATCGGCACCACCGGGCGCGGCATAGGCCCGGCCTATGAAGACAAAGTGGCGCGGCGCGCCCTGCGTCTCGGTGACCTTGCCAATATGGAGCGCTTTGCCAGCAAGTTAAAAGAAGTTGTCGAATACCATAATTTTGCCCTTACCCAATACTACAAAGCCGAGCCGGTCGACTACGATGCGACGCTGGCGCAAGCCAAAGAGTGGGCGGCTGCACTGCTGCCGATGAAAGGCGATGTCACCAAGATTTTGCACGATGCGCGCGCAGCGGGCGCCGATATTCTCTTTGAAGGAGCCCAGGGCTCGCTGCTGGATATTGATCACGGCACATATCCCTATGTCACCTCATCCAACACCACCGCGGGTGGCGCGGCCACCGGAACCGGTTTTGGGCCGCTGTATATAGATTATATTCTCGGCATCACCAAAGCCTACACTACCAGAGTTGGCTCCGGGCCGTTCCCCACCGAACTGCACTGTGAGATCGGTAAATACCTCGGTGAAAAAGGCCATGAGTTTGGCACCACCACCGGTCGTGAGCGACGCTGCGGATGGTTTGATGCGGTGGCGCTGCACCAGGCGGTGTTGATCAACAGTATCTCTGGCATCTGTCTGACCAAACTCGATGTGCTAGATGGCCTTAAAGAAGTCAAAATCTGCATCGGCTACAAAAATGCCGATGGCAGCGATGCCGGTGTTCCCACCCATGCCGATGATTTTGAAGATATCACCCCGGTCTATGAAACCATGCCGGGCTGGTCTGAAGTCACCGTAGGCGCGCAGAGCCTGGATGATCTGCCCGCTGCGGCTCGGGCCTATATTGCACGCATTGAAGAGCTGATTGGCGCGCCAGTGGATGTGGTCTCAACAGGCCCTGACCGTGTCGAAACCATTGTTTTGCGGCATGCCTTTGCCTGAATAAAACAAGTGCCTGATTGTGTTTAATAGCGCGATTGGGCACTGATGATTCGGCGCTGATTATCCAGCTTAAACAGATGGTCCGCGCGCTGCGGCATCTCGCGCAGACTCTGTTCGGTAATGCGTTGGTAGTGGGCGATAAAGTCGGCGATCTGCGCCGCTGACATAATGCCGCTTTGTACCATGGTGCTATTTTCCGAGCCTTTCAGCCCTCCCAGCCGCGCAATTAATTTCTCCTCCTGCTCCAGGCGCCAGTTAAACACCGCGTCAAAAGAGGGCGCCTGCAACATAATCAACAGATCCAACAACTGAAACAGCGTCTGGTATTCGCCCGCCAATGCCTGGTTAACATAGTGCCGCCAGACGCCCTGGCTATCCTGTTGCGCTTCAAGGTTGTTGACCGGTTGCTGCAGTTGTTCGTCTGCTTGCGGCTTTGCGCCGACGCACCAGCCCTCGAACAGAATGATATCCAGCGGGCCTTTTACAGAATCACAGTCCGCTGCAGGGCGGCGCTCATCTTGGCTCTTATCAAAGCGTGGAATCAGGATGTCATTGGACTCGTCGGTTGCGCCTATCAGACTATTCAGGGTTTGCAGCGCCAGAGGAATATCGTGAGTGCCGGGAACGCCCCTGGTTTGCAGCAGCGGATGAATCTCGGTGGCCAGTTTCGCCCGCTGTTGTCTGGTTAGATAAAAATCGTCCAGTGACAGCGACACACAGCGCAGCTTGTGGCGCTCGCCGAGCATACTGCAGAGATAGTCGGCGAGAGTGGATTTGCCTGACCCCTGAGAGCCATTGATGCCAATAACCAGCGGTGGCCCCGTTCTTTTTGCTTTTTGAGCCAGGCAGGCAAGCAGCGGCGCAAACCATTTTTCCGCACTGACCAGGTAGCTGTCGGGCAACTGGTTACGCAATAAAAACTGTTGTTCTGCCGGGGTCATATTAGCCGCTTTGGTTGTGATAGACAGTGATATAAAAATGGATGATGGTTTCCAGTTTGTCCAGCTCGGCCAACATCTGTTGCTGTTCGGGCCGACTGTGCCAGTAGTAGGGAGTCATTTTCAGCAAGTCGAGAATATCCGTGCCGTTGACCACAATGCTCTGTTTGATATCCAGCTGCTGTTGCAGAGCAAACTGCGGCGCATTTTCCAAAACCTGATTGTTGCCGCGGTGTGGCACGGTCTGTTGATAGATCAGGGCCGTTAGCCCGGACAGATGTTCCTCGCCAGGCCCGACCATTATCAGGGTGCCGCCGGGCTTTAAAATTCGTGCTGTCTCATCGGCGCTGATTGGCGAAAACACTGAAACAGCAGTATCGATGCTGTTATCAAATAAGGGGATGTTGAACACGCTATCCACCGCAAGCAGTGCGTTCATGTTGCGCTTTGCCGCCAGCCGCACCGCCAGTTTTGAAATATCCATGCCGAGCAGTGTCAATTCACTTGAAGCCTCACGCAGCTGCTGCAGATAGTGACCTTCACCGCAGCCGAGATCGACAACCCGCTGCTCAAAACCTCCCGCGGCATTGACCACTGCGCTGACAATAGCATCGGATAGCGGCCGATAGTAACCGGCGCCTAAAAAGCGCTGACGACTGCGTATCATCTCATCGCTGTCACCGGGATTGCGGCTGCGCTTGTGTTGAGCCAGCAGCAGATTCAGATAACCCTCGCGGGCCATATCAAAACTGTGGTTATTGTCACAGCGCCAGGTTTGAGGTTGCTCGTCCAGTTGCACTAACGGCCGGGCGCAATTGGGGCATTTAAAGTTATTGCGGGTTGAGCGCAGCGGTGGATAGACAAAAGTGTTGGACAAGATAATCTCTGAGCAGGGTGCGTGTTAAGCCCTAGCTTACAGCGCTTGGGAATTGAGAACAATTAATGCCACGCCGCGGGTCAGTAAACAGACTTCAATAACTTCTAGTGGCCCAAAGCTTTTTGGATATACTGTTGCAAACCTCAGCGGCACTTCTATTTAAACTACTATAAGAGCTTATTATGTTAACCGTCCACCATCTGAATAACTCCCGTTCCCAGCGTATCCTCTGGCTGTTGGAAGAGCTGACTGTCGATTATGAGTTGAAAACCTACCAGCGCGACAGCGAAACCAATCTCGCCCCAGCGGAGCTCGAGCAGATTCATCCGCTGGGTAAATCGCCTGTGCTGACTGATGGTGCATCAACGGTCATTGAGTCGGGCGCCATTATTGACTCTATCCTGCGCCACTATGGTGACGGCCGCCTGCAGCCGGAGATTGGCACTGATGACTTTGAGCAGTACCTGCAGTGGTTGCACTATGCCGAGGGCAGCGCCATGTTGCCGATGATGTTAAAAATGTATACCGCGCGCCTGGGTGATGCCGGTGCACCGTTGCAACCGCGCATTCACGACGAACTGCAGCGCCATCTCGGTTATATTGAAAACGCGCTGCAGGGCGTCGACTGGTTGGTGGGAAATCAATTCTCCGGAGCCGATATTCAAATCTCGTTTGTGGTCGAGATTACACCGCTGCTCTATTCACTGGAGAAGCTACCCAATATTGCCGCCTACCGCGATCGCATTCAGCAGCGCCCGGCCTATCGCGCTGCGCTGGAACGCGGCGGTTTTTATGCCTATGGGCCGGCGAGCTGATTCAGGCTTATTCGCTATCAAGACATTCCCGGGCCTGCTCTATACAGGGCAGGCACTCATTACTGCGCAGTGAGCAGGTGTTGACGCAGAGATGAAAATTGTAGGCGCACTTGCGCTGCAGATTGTTCAGGCTATTACACTCTTCGGGTATGTTCTCCCGGGTAACATAGATTGCCGATTGACCAATCAGATCGCAGTAGCTGTTAAGCAGCGTCGCTTTTTTAACGGAGTCTATCGCGGCGGGGTCTTTGAGCTGCTCATTGATCAGTTCGCGCTGGGTGAAGATAGCGCTGCGGCCGAGCCTGATTCGATCGAGGCTGTAGTTGGGCTCCGAGGGATTGCTGGAGCAGCCGGTTAGAGCAGAGCCCAGCAGTAGAGGGAGCAGCGTTATCACCAGCAATTTGAATAAAGGCTTTATAGCAGGGGTTTTTACAGAGAGTTTTGCGGTTGTTTTAACAGAGGGTTTTTTCTTCACGTTTTATAACTCCTTTTTCATGCTCGCCGGCAAATAATGCCCGGCGCAGCGTTCCTTTAAATAGCCTGATTACCACATCAGTTCAGCAATGCGATCCACTTCTTTTTTTCGTCACGGAAGACGTCAAGCATGGCGTGTTGATGTGATTTTCAATATGCCAAGCTTGGCTAGCCACGTCAACAGGTATCTGAAAAAACTGATATGCAGCGCCCAAATGCGGACTCCGCTTACTACGACGAATTTTTGCAGCTGCAGGAAAAACTGCAGCAGCGAATCGTGACGTTGCGCAATAATAAAAATATGGTGCAGGAGGATATGGCCGACTACGAGCTGTCACTGCGCCAATATCAGCGAATGGAACAGGATCCCCAAACCATAGTGTCACTCTGGCAGCTATTTAAAATAGCCAAAGCCCATGGGCTCAAGGTTGATGAACTGCTGCATTTTGACTAGCTTTCGAGCTGTCACCGATTCCGATTAATGGATATTTAACCCCGACGATCAGCGCCTTCAGTGCTGGAGATTGTATTGGCCCCAATGTCATAATCCTGCCGCCGCTCAATAGCGATACTATTTTCCTTAAGTTGCCAAGAGCCCAAGTTGCAACACAAGTATCCCGAAAAAGGTATCAGGACCTGTTATGAAAACCATCTTGCCTTTGTTAAAAAACATGTTGAAGCACAGCATCTCACTCACAGCCTGTCTCTGTCTTTTCGCCTGCACGCCAGCGGACCAGCCCGACGCCAAAATCCACAGCGCAGCCCAGAAAGCATTGTTGGGTACTACCGAAAATAGCTGGTACCGCGAGTCGGCTGTGGCGGTTAGTCAGACCAATGAGCAGGCACGGCAGCTGGCGCTAGAGCCCGGCGCGGCGAAAAATATTATTCTCTTTGTCGGTGACGGCATGGGGGTCTCCACGGTCACTGCCGCGCGCATTCTCGACGGCCAGCAGAAGGGTATGTCCGGCGAAGAGAACAGCCTCAGTTTTGGCCGCTTCCCCTTTGTGGGGTTGTCGAAAACCTACAATGTTGATGCCCAGACCGCGGATTCGGCGGGCACCATGACGGCGATTATCAGCGGGGTAAAAACCAATATTGGCATTGTTGGCCTCAATGAAAATGCCCGTCGCGGCGACTGTGCATCAGCTCGGGGCAACGAGCTGTTCAGCGCACTGGAGCTGGCGGAAATCGCCGGGCTCGCCACCGGAATCGTTTCCACAGCGCGTATTACCCACGCCACACCGGCCGCCACCTATGCCAAGACGCCTGATCGCAATTGGGAAAATCCCTCAAAGATGCCTGCCGCGGCGATCGCCGCCGGCTGTGAAGATATCGCATCACAATTGATTCACTTCGAACACAATCTTGAAGCCCGCTACCCCGGCGCTGATATCGATGGCATCGAAGTGGTTCTCGGAGGTGGTCGCCGCGAGTTCCTGCCCGCCGATCCAGCCGCCAATAGCAGTGATGCGGACAGTAAGGTTGAAGGTGATCGCCACGATGGTCGCAATTTGATTACAGAGTGGTCAGCGCTCTATCCGGATGGCGACTATGTGTTTGATCAGGGCGGTTTTGCTGCGGTCGAGCCGGACCGGGTCAGACATCTTTTTGGTCTGTTTAGTGAATCCCATATGCGCTACGCAGCCGATCGCAATAATGACCTCGCTGGTGAGCCATCACTGACCGAGATGACCAGCAAGGCGATCGATATTCTCGACAATAATAAACAGGGCTTTTTTCTGATGGTCGAAGCGGGCCGCATTGATCACGGCCATCATGCCAATAGCGCCTATGCGGCGTTAAACGATACCGTGGAATTGTCTCGTGCGGTACAGGCCGCGCTCGATGCCACCAACCCTGAAGAGACGCTAATTGTTGTCACCGCGGACCACAGCCATGTCTTCACCATGGCTGGCTACCCCAAGCGCGGCAACCCCATTCTTGGCAAGGTAATTCAAGTCGGTGACGACAAACCCACTTTGGGCGCGGACGGGCTACCATTTACCACCCTGAGTTACAGCAATGGGCCAGGATTTCATAATTTTGGCGATGAGACCAATGCCGACAAGGTCTATTACAGCGCGCCTTTCCATTCGACTCTGCATTCGACCCTGCATTCGACTCTTCAGTCGGGCCTCCAGTCGGCTCGCGATGGAAGCGCCAGTGCCGGGGACAATGCTAAAAGCAACACAGCCACGGAAGTTCGGCCGGATCTATCCGAGGTTAATACCGAAGCATCGGGCTTTCATCAGGAAGCGCTGGTGCCCGCGACAGCGGAAACTCATGGCGGCGAGGATGTGCCGATTTACGCCACCGGCCCCGGCGCCCATCTGGTCACTGGGTCCCATGAGCAGAGCATTATTTTTCATGTGATTAATCACGCCGGAAATCTGTTTGACAGGGCCGCCGCGGCACTGAAATAAGTGGAGTCATTAATTCCCCAGGCGCTGCTCCACGGCGCGTTTTAGTTGCAACAGATTGCTGTTGGCCGGATCGCCGAGCAGTGCTCGGTCGAGCAGCTGCATGGCCTTAAACCAGCGCTGTTGCTGACCGTATAGACTGACCAGACCATTGATAAACTGCACATCGTTAGGCGACAGGTCCAGCGCTTTGAGATAGGCCTTTTCCGAGTCCAGAGCCTGCCCCTGCTGCTGATAGAGCACCGCCAGGTTGTACCAGGCGCGGGGATTATTGCCGGTGATCGCGGCATCTTTCAGCGCCTTGGCCGCCTGTTGGTAATCGCCTTTTTCCGCCATCAGCAGCCCCAAACTGTAGTGGGCGTCGCTGGCCTGAGGCTCCTGAGCGATCACTGTTCTGTAGAGCTGTTCCGTCTCGTCCAGCTTTCCCTGACTGTAATAAAGCTGCGCCAGATTCATGCGCGCGGCATTAAAGCCGCTGTCTATTTTCAATGTCTCCAGATAGAGCCGGGTTGCTTTGGCAAGGTTGCCGCGGCGATGTTGATCCAGCGCCATTTGCAAGCGTCCGGACGGGAAGTCGGCATTGACCGCTAATGAGGCCTGATATTCGCGGTTGGCAACGTTAAACGCCGCGCTCGAATCCGCCGGAATCTGGTCTTGCGGTAAATCACTGAGCGCCTGAGCTGCGGCAATGCGCACCGCGCGAACCGGGTCATCCAGCCGTGCCAGCAGCGGCGACAGTTTATTCGGGCTGGTTGCCAGAGACTGCGCAGAGATTGCTCGCACCAGTGCATTCGAGTCCTGGCTGGCGTTGGAAATAGCGGATTCCACTGATGGCAGAGATATTGCCGGGGCCAGCAGCGAAGCGGCGGTGGCGCGGGCAATTGCTGGCTGGGTGATGTCCTGTAACAGTGCCATCAGAGGTTCCAGTGACTGCTGTGGTTGGTTGACTGCCTGAGTCAGCGTCTCGGAAAAGTGTGCCGGCCGCTGCGGGCCAAACCAGTCCTCAACCCGCGCAGCCGCCCATTCACTGCTCTGGTCGGCGTGGCAGTCATTGCAGGCATTGGGGGTGGCGTGGGCAACACTGAGATCCGGGCGCGGAACGCGAAAGCTGTGATCACGGCGGAAATCATTGCCCATATAAGTTCGGCCCGGCATATGGCAGTCGATGCACTGGCTGCCCGAGCCGATGCCGACACCGGCGTGGTGATGGTGCAGCGGCGTATCAAACTGCTCGCTGTTGTGACATCCGGTGCAGAGCTGATTGCCCTCAGCCTTGAGTTGCATGCTGTGGGGTTGGTGGCAGTTAAGGCAACTGACCCCGGATTGATACATCTTGCTCTGTAAAAAAGAGCCGTAAACAAACACTTCATCGAGAATCTGGCCATCGCTGTGATAGCTGGGGGGAGAGATCAGCGCTGGCAAATAATGGTCGAGCAACAGGTCGCTGCCGTGCTCAAACTGTGCCGTCAACTGCTGACGACGGGCGTGGCAGCGGCCACATTTATCGACCAGCGCCTGGGGATTTTCGCCCACTGACATATCCAAATGCAGTTGGCTCGATGTAGACGAGCTGAATGTCGCTGCGCTGACCGTTTTCACATGATCGCGCCCAGGGCCATGGCAGGATTCGCAGCCGACATCAAGCACAGAAACCGTGGTGCTGTAACTGTTGCTATCCAGATCAAAATTCTTCGCCACATTACTGCTGTGGCAGTCGGCACACATGCTGTTCCAGTTTTTGCCGCCATGGGTCCAGAAAACCCACTCGCCGGGCTTTGCCTGCAGTTCCGGCTGCGGATCAAACCACTGCTCAGTCAGTGTATTCCAGGCCACAGGCAGTTGCTGTAGACGCCCGTTGGGAAAGGCGACCAGATATTGCTGCAGCGGCACGGTGCCGAAAGTGTAGAGAATTTTATGCTCTTCGAGTTTGCCATCGTTGCCCGCCAGGCGAGCATAAAAGTCATCACCTTTTTTGAAAAACCAGGCACTGTTGACCGCCGCAGAAAAGTTGCCAGGAGCGGAAAAGTTGCCGGCAGCGGAAAAGTTGCCAGGAGCGGAAAAAAAGACGTTATCAAAGTTGCCCTTCACTGTTGCCGCGGTCGCATGTTGCATCGACTGATCGTGATGGGAGCCGCGCCAATCCTGATAGGCCTGGCTGTGACAACCAGCGCAGCTTTCACTGCCAAGATAACCATCATCTTTAGCGCTAATTTCAAGAGGATCAGAGGTAAACTTTGATGAGCTATTTGAGGCGATGCCAAAAACGATCAGCCCCACAGCCACAATGCTCAACCCGAGCAGGGCATAGAGTTTGGAGGCGGTCAGGCGGCGCGATTGGGTCATTGGAAAATCAGCTACTGATCAAAGCCTCAAGTCTAATCGCTCGACTCGCCTGTTGCTATGACTTATCGGTCGATACGCTTTAATGGCAAAACTTCATTGGCAAAACATCTTGGGCAAAAAAAACGGGCGCCTGTTGATTTAAACAGAGACGCCCGTTGTTCGTAGGGTGTTCGTGAACTGTTGGCAATCGATCAGAACAGTCCAACTACTTCGCCATTTTCATCCATCACAATAACAGTACCAGTATCTATTGGCTCGGCCCCAACGAATGGTGCGTGATTGCCCTTGGCGGCGATGCCGGCGCGGAGTTTGGTTGTCGGATAGAGGGTGATCGCTAGAAATCGTATCGCAGGGATAGTTGTATAAATGAAGAAGGGGCCTTTTGGGCCCTTTTTTATGGCGCTGTCCCGTCCTGAAATAAGTTGACACATTGGAGACTTATTTATGGACCATCCATTACACACGGATCGAAAGCGCACGCAGCGTGATTACACACTGGCCTTTAAATTGTCCGTTGTTGAGCAAGTTGAAAAGGGCGAGCTCACCTACAAACAGGCTCATGACAACAAGCAACGGGTTCTGAAGCCGGTCAAGGAGATGGTTCTCAGCGTGAGGCGCTACATGCCGAGGCTGGGCACCAGGAAGCTGTACTATCTGATCAAGCCAAAATTGGTGGATCAGCAGATCAAGCTGGGGCGAGACGGGTTGTTCGAC
>JALRJD010000089.1 GCA_023255165.1 Porticoccaceae bacterium
GTAGTCGGTGCACGCGCTAGCGTCGCGGTTGGTGGTCCCTGGTTCGCTCCATTGCATGGCCCCTCCCAGCGCGGTGTGTGCTCTGTAGGCGTCTGAACGCTCGCGCGAGGCGCCCCCCAGGTACCCTGCGCTGCGGCCAGAGTCTGCGTCGAAACCACGCTGAGTAGCAGGCACGTCGTGCTCGTCCGCCGGCCCCTTGGCTCCTTGTCGCGTGCCGATGTGGCCCATGTGACTGTTGTCTTCGGTCGGTTTTAAAAATGGTACCGACGGTAGTCTCACCGTGGCGATTAATGCGCTGCAGTCCGTTGCCAGCCCACACCGTTTTCTCGGTATCAACTCCGATGGCAATGTGGCGATTATCACCACCAGAGGTAATCCCCATGCCCACGTTGTCCTGCGCGGTGGCAATGGCAAGCCCAACTACGACTCAGTGAGCGTCTCGATTTGCGAACAGGAACTGGTCGCGGCGGGTATTCCGGCCAATATTATGGTCGATTGCAGCCATGCCAATTCCAATAAAGACCACAATCTGCAGCCTTTGGTGCTGGACAATGTCGCCAATCAGATTCTCGAGGGTAACAAGTCGATTATCGGTGTGATGCTGGAAAGCAATATCAACGCCGGCAATCAGAAATTATCGAGCAACCCGGATGAGATGCAATATGGCGTGTCGGTTACCGATGCCTGCATCGACTGGGAGACCACGGAAAAAGCGCTGATCTCCATGGCCGACAAACTGCGCGATACGCTCAAAACTCGCTAAGCTTTTGTTTGGCGGTTTGTTTGTCGCTTGTAATGTAAAAGCCCCTGCTCTATTGTCGATCAGGGGCTTTTTTATGGCGGCTGTTCGCGGTGCAACCGGCTCGCGCTGCGGTCCGTAACAGAGTATTGTGGTGACAGATTTTTATTCAAACCTTTAACTCATTTTTAAGTTAAATTTTGCGGTAGCACCTAATCCATGATCAGACTTATTTTGCTTGTCGCCATACTCTTCTCCCTCTGGTATTGGTGGAAAACGGTTACCGGTCTGCCCCGGGATAAACGCCGCGCTTTTTTGTGGCGCACCGCCTTTTGGCTGGTTCTGGGCGTCTCGTTAATACTGGTGGCAAGCGGGCGCATGCACTGGTTCGGTGCTGGTCTGGCGGTGCTGGTGCCACTGGTTAAAGGATTCTTCAGTCTCGGCATGCGGGCGTTGCCCTTTCTCGGCCTGCTCAGCCGTTTTAAAACCACGCCCTCACAATTCCGCACCCAATCGTTGCTGGTGGAAGTAAACTTTGCCACTCGCCAAATGGACGGTGAAATACTCGAGGGTGAATTTGCCGGGCGCCGACTTTCCCAATTAAACGATGAGGAACTGCAAAAACTCGCCGCCAGCCTCAAACAAAATGATCGCGAATCCTTTGTGCTGTTGCAGGCCTACCTGCTGCGCAATGGTCAGGGTGGCGAACAGTCGCAGCAGGATTATCAGCCGGGCAGCTATTCCGAACTCTCAACCGAAGAGGCCTATAAAATCCTCGGCCTTGAAGCCGGTGCCTCGCAAGAGGAGATTCTCAAAGCCCACAAACGTCTGATTCAGCGACTGCACCCGGATCGCGGTGGCAGTGATTATCTGGCTGCCAAAATCAATGCCGCCAAAGATAAGTTGGTCTGACATTCCCCTGCTATCTATAAGCGCCCGGCAATAAAACCGAATAACGAAAAGAGTCTTTATGCGCGATGCCTATCAGGAATTTGATTCCGAAAGCAAAATTAATTGGAAGATTTTTCAGGTA
The DNA here is from genome assembly GCA_023255165.1 of Porticoccaceae bacterium. GTDB lineage: Bacteria > Pseudomonadota > Gammaproteobacteria > Pseudomonadales > Porticoccaceae > HTCC2207. Next base: position 1,773 of record JALRJD010000089.1, read on the forward strand.
ATCTGGCCCTATCTGCTCGAATTCAAAACCCGCATTGTGATCGCTCTGGTCTGTCTGGTGTTATCCAAAGCGGCAAGTGTTTACGGCCCCTTTCTGCTGAAATATATTGTCGACGCACTGAGCCAGGAGACCACTAAAGAGAGCAACACAGCCCTGCTGCTGGTTCCCGTGGGGCTGGTGCTCGCCTACGGATTTGCCCGCTTCTCGATGATCATATTGGGGGAAATTCGCGACACGGTTTTTGGCCGGGTGACCGAGCGCGCCATGCGCAGAGTTGGCCTTCAAGTGTTTGTTCATGTGCACAACCTCGATCTCGATTTTCACCTCAACCGCCGCACCGGCGGCCTGGCTCGGGATATTGAGCGTGGCACCAATGGCATCAGTTTTTTGATGCGCTTTTTTGTTTTTAATATTGCCCCAACGCTGATTGAAATTGGCCTGGTTATCGGTCTGTTGTTTTACAACTACGGCATCGCTTTTGCCGCCATCACCATGGTCTCGGTGGTGCTCTATATTCTCTTTTCCATGGTGACCACCGATTGGCGCACCCGCTTCGTGCGCGAAGCCAATCGTGCCGACTCGGCCGCCAGCACCAGAGCTATCGACAGCCTGCTGAACTATGAGACGGTTAAATACTTTACTAATGAAGAGTATGAGTCGCGCCTCTATGACCACGCGCTCGAAGACTGGGAATCCGCGCGCCGCAAAAACCGTCTCTCGCTGCTAACACTCAACAGCGGTCAAGCCTTGATTATCACCACCGCTATGACCTCAATGATGTGGCTCGCAGCGCAACGGGTTACCGAAGGCACTATGACCATCGGCGACTTTGTGCTGATCAATGCCTTTATGATGCAGCTGTTTATGCCACTTAATTTTCTCGGTTTTGTCTACCGAGAAATCAAAGGTTCAATGGCCAATATTGAAAATATGTTCCGCCTGATGGCACTGTCCAGCAAGGTTAAAGACGCCCCGGATGCCAAACAGCTGGTGGTCAGCGCGGGCCATATTCGTTTTGATCAGGTGTCATTTCACTATCAGCCGGATCGCGAGATTTTGCACAGCATTAGCTTCGATATAAAACCGGGCGAAAAGGTTGCCGTGGTCGGCGCCAGCGGCGCCGGAAAATCAACTCTGGTAAAGCTGCTATTCCGATTTTACGACCCAAGTCAGGGTAGCATCTCGATTGATGGCCAGGTCATTAACGAGGTTACCCAGCATTCACTGCGCTCGGCAATCGGCATTGTGCCGCAGGATACAGTGCTGTTTAACAGCTCGATTTTTGACAATATTCGCTACGGCAAACCCGACGCTTCCGATGAAGAGGTTTATAACGCGATTCGCATGGCTCATCTGGAAAACTTTATTGCCCAGCTGCCCAATGGCGTCGAGACATTGGTTGGCGAGCGTGGGCTAAAACTATCTGGAGGCGAAAAACAACGGGTCGCAATTGCCAGAACCCTGTTAAAACGGCCACCGATTTTATTGTTTGATGAAGCCACCTCCTCCCTTGACAGTAAATCCGAACGCTCAATTTTGGCCGCCCTGCGAGAGATTGCCGAAGGACATACCAGTTTGGTAATCGCCCACCGCCTGTCCACCGTTGTGGATGCCGACCGCATCGTTGTGCTCGACCAGGGCGCGATTGTTGAACAGGGAACTCATAAACAATTGTTGGCGCTGGCTGGCCGCTATGCGGAACTCTGGTCGGCACAGCGCAAAGAGCAAAATAGCTAAGCCACAACAGCCAAGCGCACAATACCAGGCGCCAAACGCAGACCTGTGTCGACCACAACAAACCGCACCTGAGAGCCCGATCCCCCGCAAAACCCCCTCCAGTTCAGGTTTTAATGTTAACCAGCTCACAGATTTGTATTCGGGCGGTTGCGAGCCAAAAACCAAATCATAAAATCGCCCCAATCAAAACATTAAGTGTTGGCATGCGGCTGACAAGGAGCTTAAACGGAATGATCAACGCACCACAGACATACCAGCGTAAAACCCTAATCCGATTTCTTGCCACCGGGCTATTTGCCCTGATGATAAGCACGCCTGCTATTAGTGCATCAGTGGAGATCAGTTTTCAGGACAATGAGTCAGCGAGAGGGAACGCAGGTGTTATCAATATCACTGCTGATGGCACGCCAAGCTCTGCCTTAAATACATCAAAAAATACATCAAAAGGCGCTTCTCGTGGTAACTGGACCGCCACATTAAATACCTATGATGATATCCA
>JALRJD010000126.1 GCA_023255165.1 Porticoccaceae bacterium
GTGCTTTTTGTGCTGGATAATTCGGCTAACTGGGATAGCAAGTCAAATGGTGTAACCAAAAATCAGATTATCCATGAAGCACTATTTAAATTTATGGATGCCCTCAAACAGCGCATTGCCGACGACCCGGATTTCTCTGGCATCAATATGGGCATTCTTGTTTATGCCAGTGGTAATTCACCGAAAGGCGGCAAGCCAATTCAAACCTTCCTTAAGGTCAGTTCCGCCAGCTTAAGTTCAATCAACGCAATTAAAAGCATGCTCTACTGTAATGAGGATGCGTTTAAGGGCGCTGATGCGGCGATAGAACAGCTTGCCTGTGAGACGCAGTTGTCTATGGAATGGGGTGCTGTGGGTTTTGATGAAGATCTGTTTCACGGTTCGGAAAACTTGCCCAAAACTAATAACGCACCCATGGCTCTTGCCTTTAATGAGGCCTATTTATGGTTTGCAGGCAAAGCCTATGCCGCTGGCAAACAAGATGGCGAGTGGTCTGATTCGAACACCGGTGGCTATGACCCCGATGCCTTTTCCGGCGATAACTATATCAGCCCTATCGATGATCTGGCCTGCGCCAATAACTATATTTTGTTTGTCTCAAATGGCGGCCCCGATAGCGGCGAGAACAATGATGCCGAAACTGCGCTTGACGCTCTTGGTGGAGTTTTTGCCGATGATCCCATCACCATAGTCACCCACGATAATTTCGAGTCCAATTGGCTGGATGAGTATGCGCGCTATCTATATAACAATGATATTAATGATGATGTTGATGACAAACAGAATGTCTCGGTGTATGCGATCGATGTGTTTGATGCGGTCAATGCAACCGGTGAGCAATATGACCCAAGCAAGGATGCGGGCGATTACAAAGACTTTGGCTTAACCAAGCCTGAGGCCGGTGCCCATGCGCTAATGTACAGCGCCTCGGCCGGTGTAGGTGGTGGTGACTATCTGGTGGCCTCGGATGCCGATAGTCTGGTTGCCGCGCTCAATGATGTGGTCGATGATATTCTGGAAAAAAACAGTGTCTTTGCCGCGGTCAGTTTGCCGGTTTCGGTGAATATTAAAGGCACTAATGAAAACCAGATCTATATGGGTATTTTTCGACCCTCGGCGCAGCCTCGCTGGGCCGGCAATCTTAAGCTCTATCAAATTGGCCTCGATGGTATTACCGGCAAACCGATTCTGGTGGATGCCGATGGCGAGCCGGCAGAGGATACTGCAACCGGTTTTATTGAAACACTGGCACGCAGTTTTTGGACAGCCGACAGCAGCTACTGGACCAATATTCCAACACTGTCGGTAAGCCGCGGCTCGGTAACCACCAGCGTCAGCGATGACCCTGATGGTAAAGAGGTGGAGCGCGGTGGCGTGGCCCAGGGGTTGCGGCAGTATGTGGGCACCGGCCGCACCGTCTATACCTGCACCGGCAGCTGCAGTACTCTGGAAAATTTTAATACCTCAAATACCAACCTGGCCGCGGCGGATTTTGGCGCTGCCGACTCAACCGAGATGAACAATATTATTAACTGGAGCAAAGGCATTGATCTCGAGAATGCAGACGGCGACAGCCCGGCGGATATCACTAATATTCGTCCCATGGTTCACGGCGATGTGGTCCATTCACAGCCGGTGGTTATCAACTATGGCGGCACTCTTGGGCCCTGGGTTTTCTACGGTTCCAATGATGGCATGTTCCACGCGGTTGATGGCGGTCTGGTTGAGAAGACCGAAGACGCCAGCTCCGATGATGGTGAAGAGGCCTGGGCATTTACCGCGCCAGAGCATTTCACCCAGCTTAAAACACTCTACGACAACGCCACGCTGAGCAATGGTTTTGATGATAAACCCTACTTTTTTGATGGCTCGGTGGGCAGTTATGTGGTCTATAACAGCGACAGTGAAGTTACCAGTGCGACGATCTTTTTAACCGCCAGACGCGGCGGCGAACTGCTCTATGCTCTGGATGTCAGCAATCCCAAACTGCCCACTATCAAATGGCGCAAAACCTCCACCGATGACGGCTTTACAGAGCTTGGGCAGACCTGGTCAAAGCCGGTGGTAACCAAACTTAAAATCGGCAGCAGCGATAAGGTGGTGCTGATTATGGGGCTTGGGTATGACCCAGATGTGGATGATGACGGAGCCGCTACGCGGACCCAGGGTCGCGGCGTGATCGTGATTGATGCGGAAACCGGCGAGGATATCTGGCAGGTGACATCGGGTTCAGTTTCCGGCGAGGCGGGTAAGGTTCTGAGTGAATCCAATATGATTTACAGCGTGCCATCTGATCTGGCTGTTATTGATCGCGACGGCAATGGTTATTCCGATCGCGTCTATTTTGGCGATACCGGCGGGCAGCTGTGGCGCCTGGATATTGCCAGCACCGATGTCAATGACTGGAAAGCGACGCGGCTGTTTAAGTTTGCCACTTCCGGACCGCGCTTTTTAAATTCTCCGGATGTGGTTGAGAGCCCTGATGGCACCTACGATATGGTTATTATCGGCTCCGGTAATCGCGAAAAGCCTGTCGATACCTCGGTACAGAACTATATGGTGTTCTATCGTGATTATGATCAACACACCACATCGACCTCAACAAGCGCATTGACGCTTTCAGATTTGGCCGCGGCCACCACCAAGGTCTCGGGTAGCACCGAAGAGTTTGATCCGGACACCGATATCACCACTAACAGCAAGTTTTTAAAAGGCTGGTATCTAGAGTTGGAGGGCGGTGAAAAAGTGGTGAGTCCGGCACTGACCACCAATCAGGTGGCGACCTTTGCCACCAATATTCCCGGTCAAAACGATGCCTGCACCGATCTTGGTGAAGCGCGAATCTACAAGATAAACCCCTTTACCGTGGTCGGCAAAGCGCCCGGCGAAAAGAACTATGTCACGGTTGAGGGTGGTGGCTTTTTACCGCCGCCGGTTGGCTTTACGGTGATCGTTGAGCAGAAGAGCTGTGACGCCGATGGTAACAACTGCACAATAGAAGAGAAGGCGGTGAGCGGTGTGATGTTTGGTTTCCACGCCGAAGATACCGAAGGTGAGCCGCTGGGCGTGCGTCGCAGAGTCTGGTGGTATAACAAGCAGGATCAATAGCTGGTGCGGATGGCTGGTGCTGATGGCTGGTCTAGTCATCAATGCCCAATTTTTGCAGCCGATAGCGAATGGAACGAAAACTGATGCCGAGCTTTTTTGCCGCCTCGGTTTTGTTCCAGCGCGACTTTTCCAGAGTTTCAAGCAGGATCTCTTTTTCCACTTCTTCGAGATGATCGTCCAGGGAGTTGATCTGCGCCGTCTGGTGTTTCGCGCTGATGTCTTTTGTGGGGTCTTTTGTTGCGGCTGCTTTCGCATGCTCTAGGGGAATATTTTTGTTTCGGCTCTCAATGCCAGCGCCGTCAATATTACCGTTAACATTACTACTGTCATTACCGCTAGCAGCCTCAGCCACAGTACTGGAACCCAGTTTAAGATCGGCCAGATCAATTCGGTTGTCTTCACAGAGTGTTGCGGCCCGTTCAAGAATATTTTCCAACTCCCGCACATTGCCTGGGAAGCTGTATTCAAGCAGCGCCTTTAATGCCTGTGTGGTCAGCTCGATGGGTTTTCCATCCTCGCTGAGTGACTGCAGAATATGCAGTGTCAGCGGCTCTATATCCTCCGGTCGCTGACGCAGGCTGGGCATATGGATATCAATAACATTGAGTCGATAGAACAGGTCGCTGCGAAAGCGCCCGTCAATTACCGCATCCTGAAGGTTTTTATGGGTCGCGCTGATAATCCGCACATCGACATCAATCTCATTTTCCGAGCCTACCGGACGAATGCGTTTTTCCTGAATCGCGCGCAGCAGTTTTACCTGCATATCCAGCGGCAGGTCGGCGACTTCATCAAGAAATAATGTGCCACCACAGGCGGCCTGAAACAGCCCCTGCTTATCGTCTATTGCGCCGGTAAAACTGCCTTTGCGGTGCCCGAAAAACTCGGACTCCATTAAATTACTGGCGATTGCGCCACAGTTCACCGGAACAAATGATCCGCCCACCCGCGGGCTCTGTTGATGGATGGATCGCGCCGCCAGTTCCTTACCGGTGCCGGACTCGCCGCTGATAAACATCGGCGCCTGACTCCGCGCCACCTTGGCAATCTGCTGGCGGATATTTTTCATTAGCTGTGACTGACCGAGCAGCAGCGGGCAGTTATCCTGATTGTCGTTGTGATCACTGGTTAGCGACAGGGCATTGGTCACCAGCTGGCGCAGTCGGGGCAGCTCCACAGGTTTGGAGAGGAAATCAAAGGCGCCCAGTTTTAACGCTTCCACTGCCAGCTCGACATTGCCATAGGCGGTGATAACCGCGATGGGCAGTTGCGGGTGGTGCTTCTGTACCCAGGCGACCAGATCGAGACCATTGCCATCGGGCAGACGCATATCGGTGAGGCACAGATCAAAGGGGTTTTGTTGCAGTTCGGCCCTGGCTTCATTGACCGTCTCAACAGCCACTGCGGCAATGCCCATTTTTACCAGTGTCAGCTTGAGAAGTTCGCGCAGATCCAGTTCGTCATCGATGATCAGAACGGTTTTTTCCATGTTCCGCATTCCTTGGCAGCAGCTTGCCCGGATCAGAAAAGACTATCTTGAAGTAACCCTGTCCCGGACTCTTATAAACATAGCTTAGTGTAGCAAAGTTGATTTCACAAAGTTCCCGGGCGATATAGAGGCCGAGCCCCACGCCCTGTTGCTCGGTGGTAAAAAAGGGTTCAAAGATTTTGTACCGGTTCTCCTCGGACACTCCCTCGCCATGATCGTGGATTTTCAGCATCGCCAGATTCATATCCTGCTGGCAGTCAAACTGGATACTGACCCAGGGCAGGCCGGTATTTTTCTCCGAGTGGCGCAGACCGTTGCTGATTAGATTAACCAGTACCTGTTGCAGTTGACCGCTGTCAAATGGCGCATTGACCAGCTGCGCCGAGCTGTCGATTTCAATGCAGGGGTTTTTAAATTGATTGCTCTCTTCAATCTGAATTTTGCTCAGCAGACAGTTATCGTAAATATTGACCACTTCAATTTTCGGCGTGCGCTGGCGCGACAGTTGCAGGATATCTTTTACCAGCCTATCCATTCTGGTGCTGTGCCTGAGCACCACATTAATTAGTTGTTGCTCCTGCTTAGGCAGATCGGATTCATGCAGCAGTTGGGCGGCATGGCTGATCGCGCCCAGTGGATTGCGTATTTCATGGGCGATGCTGGAGGTGAGCTGACCAAGGGAACTGTTTTTCAACTGCTGGGCATGTTGCGAGAGCGTGCGCGCATCTTCGATAAACAGCACTGTATCGACAATACTGTCGTCATTGCTGTCGTCACAACTGTTGCTGTGTATTTCACTGAAACTGAACTGCAGCGGAATATCCGAGCTTCTGCAATGATAGGTTGGCAACTGGCGCTGCGGATTGGCCTTCCAGTCCTGGTAGTAGTAAATCAGTTCGGGCATCAACTCCAGTGAGTCATGGCGGGAGAGCAATTTTTGCTCGTCGGTTGCACCCAGCAGCAATGAGGCGCGTTCATTGAGTTGTTCGATTTGAAAGTCGGAATCAAAAACAATAATACCGGTGAGCATTTTGTTAAACACCAGATCATTGATATGTTGCAGCCGCGCTGCTATCTGCGCTTCGCTTTTGGCCAGCTCCTGAACAACGGTCAGCCGTTTGGCGAGAAAAATAAAAATCACCGCGGTGGCAAACAGCAAAATGCCAAACACGCCACTGCGCACTACCTGGGTCTCATTGCCGCTGGCGAGCACAAATTCCGACATTGCAATCGAGACCGGAATAAAACTGGCGATAGCGGCAATGGAAAGCGCCAGCCTGGTGCTGAGAAAGGTGCCAGATGCGGCCACAGTGACCATCAGCAGATAGCCCATGGATCCCGCCAGACCCCCTGAACTGTAGAGCATCAGATTAATGGCGATAACATCGACCAGCAGCATGGCAAACAACAGAGTTTCGTCGGGCCGCCAACGCAGCACAAAAAACAGCGGCAGTTTGATTAGCGAAGCTGCCAGATAGGCTGCGGCGGTTATGGCAAAAAGACTGTTGTCGGTGCTGCCAAAGTAGGTGGGAGCGGATTCCAGAAAGCCCAACCACAGCAGCAGAGCGGCGAGGAAAACCCGGTAGCCGCTGTAGAACTTGAGTAGTTTGGGTTGTGAGTTGTGATGCTCTGGTATGGCTTCCTGCATTCTGAACGCTCCATCCATTTGGCGTTTAAAACATTGGGTTAATGCGGTGTTGTAGCAAGTGGTTTAAAAAGTGCTGTCAATACGTGCTTTAAATAACTGTGTTAACGAAATGCTTTACTGCGATGTTACTGGTCATAAATGGTGGCTATCGGCAAACGCTTGTGTTGGGTTTTACGATAAATTTCAATCAATCGTTCCTCGACTTCTGTGGATACAGCGCGGTTTTCCAGAAAGTCGTCTATTTCATCATAGCTCAGCCCCAGCACATGCTCGTCAGCTTTTTGCGGGCTCAGGCACTCAAGATCGGCAGTGGGAATCTTGACAATCACAGATTCCGGCGCGCCCATGGTGCGTGCCAGCAGACGAACCTGACGTTTGCTGAGCCCAAAAAGTGGCGCCAGATCGCAGGCGCCATCGCCAAACTTGGTATAGAAGCCGGTAATATTTTCTGCCGAATGATCGGTGCCCAGCACCAGGCCACCGAGAATGCCGGCAATCTCATACTGTGAAGCCATGCGCGCGCGGGCCTTGAGGTTGCCCTTGGCAAAATCGGTGGTGGCGTCGCACTTGGGGTGCAAACCATTGTTCGCCAAGGTGCCGCAGACTTCTTCGTGAATAGCATCTGCGCCGGGTTTGATATTCACCGTCAGGCTATGGCTGGGCTTGATAAATGCCAGAGCGGTCTGTGCATCGTCTTCGTCCATCTGCACGCCGTAGGGTAGGCGCACTGCAACAAATTGATAATCTTTGGAGCCGGTTTCGGCATTCAGTTGTTCGACCGCCAGTTGGGCGAGTCGGCCACAGGTGGATGAGTCGACACCGCCGCTGATGCCGAGCACCAGGGTTTTGCAGCCGGAGGTGAGCAGCTGGTTTTTGATAAAGTTGGTTCTGCGATCAATCTCGAGATAGGGGTCTATCTCGGGTAGAACCTGCATTTCCTGAATAATATCCGCTTTGTTCATAGGGGTTGAAAGCCGTTTCTGCGATTAAATTCTAGTCAAGCAAACTACTAAATCCACTAGTCGACCAAGCCTTTACTCGATCACGCCTTTACTCGACCAAGCCAAAGGTTAACCAACTCCACAGCGAGCGCGATTCTTCCTTTTTCTCACCGTTGCTGCCAATCAAACCGGCATCGCGCACGGAGCGATTATAAATAGCCCGAGAGTCATAGGCCGGAGGCTGCAGGCGCTCAATTAATCCAAAAGTCACCTTGCTCAGCAGCGCGCTGTTCTCGACCGGGCGTTTGTCGTAATCAAAGGCGCCGGACTGATCCAGTGTAGGGTATTCCGGGTAATTGGCAGCCAGCACTTTTACCGCGTTGTCAGACAGCTCCTGCATACCGAGCATTTTGTAACCCTGAGCCATAACCGCCAGGCCATCTGGCACCGCGGGGGTCTGCTGAAAGTTTTCGACCACAAAGCGGCCGCGATTGGCAGCGGCCAGATAGGCGCCGCGGGAGAAGTAATAGTTGGCGGCGTGAATCTCGGCACGGGCCAGCTGATTGCGCAGATTGACCAAACGCTTGCGGGCATCCGGTGCGTAGGGGCTTTCCGGGTAGCGGGTCAGCAGCTCCGACAATGTGCCAAAGGCATTGCGAGCGGTGCCAATATCGCGCATCGAACTGTCGGTGGGCAGGAAGCTGTCAAAGAAGCCCGACGACTGGGAAATCTCGGAGAGTCCTTTAACATAAAATGCATAATCCACATTGGGGTGCTGAGGGTGCAGGCGGATAAACCGGTCCGCTGACGAGATGCTCTCTTCATAGGCGGCTGACTTGAACTGGGCATAGATCAATTCCAGTTGCGCCTGCTCAGCGTATTTGCCAAACGGGAACTGCGACTCGAGAAGTTGCAGATTGGTAATGGCCATCGACCAGTTGCTAGAGTTAAGGCTGCTCTGAATCTTGTCGTAAAAATCTTTTTCCGTGTAACCGGCGGTTTCGTCTTCCGTTGTTTCGTCGTCACCCCAGCCCAACCAGGAGCATCCGGAGGTCACAGACAAACTCATAATGAGTAAAATAATTGACGCGATTTTCATGTAGTATTCCCAGCTTGAAATGGTGTTGGCGCGCACGCCAATGTCGAGGTGCATTTAACCACACAGCCTGCGGTAAACCAATCTGTGCGGCCAATTTAAGCTGCTCCGGGAGCATCGGGCAGACAAACCACAATTATTAAACCGATATTCTTAATCAGGGCAGTATTCATTGAGCGATTTCCCCGAACAGATTGATCATCACAGCGACCAGATTGAACAGACCGCAGTGGTATCCACCAGCGACTGCGGGCGCCGGCTCGACCAGATTGCAGCAGAGCTGTTTGCAGACTTTTCGCGCTCAAGGTTGCAGCAGTGGATCAAGACCGGTGAGTTGAGGGTCGACGGGCAGCAGCAGTCGCCCAAATTCAAACTGCTCGGTGGTGAGCAGCTGGCGATTTCCGCTGAGTTAAAAGCCGAAGGCGAGTGGCAGGCGGAAGAGATTCCCCTCGATATAGTTCACGAAGATGAGCATATTATTGTTATCAATAAACCGACCAATATGGTGGTGCATCCGGCGGCCGGCAATCGACAGGGCACCTTGCTCAACGCGCTGCTGTTTCACTGCCCGCAGTTGGAGTCGGTTCCCCGGGCCGGCATTGTCCACCGTCTCGACAAAGACACCACCGGACTGATGGTGGTTGCCAAAACGCTGGCGGCACACACCGACCTGGTTGCCCAGTTGCAGGCGCGCACCGTCAGTCGCGAATATGAAGCGGTGGTCAGCGGGGTAATGACGGGCGGCGGGCTGGTCGATCAGCCGATTGGACGCCATCCCAAACAGCGCAAAAAAATGGCCGTGGTAAAAGATGGCAAAGAGGCGCGCACCCACTACAAAGTGTTGGAACGTTTTGCTGGCCATACCCATATCCGGCTTAAGCTTGAGACGGGGCGCACCCATCAGATTCGTGTGCATATGGCGAGCATCAATTACCCGATTGTTGGCGATGACGCCTATGGTGGCCGCCCCAGAGTGCCCAAAGGCATCTCCGAACAGCTTCGCGAAACCTTGCAGCAGTTTGGTCGCCAGGCGTTGCATGCGCGTGAATTGGGATTGATTCACCCCGGCAGTGGTGAGTTTATCAGTTGGGCCACAGAGCTTCCGGATGATATGCAGCTGCTGCTCGCGGCGCTGGCTGCCGGATAGCAATGCAATGGACAACGCAAGAATAATTGAAAAATGATGACTCCTGACAGCATCCGAATCGACAGCATTAGGCCCGACTGGCCAGCACCAGATAACGTCGCGGCGGCCATTACCCTGCGCAGTGGCGGGTGCAGTCACGCACCCTTTGATCAAAGTAATCTGGCGCTGCATGTGCAAGACAATCCGCAACATGTGCAGGCAAATCGTGACAGCTTGATTCAGAGCCTGAAGTTGCCCGCGCAACCTCTGTGGCTGGAGCAATATCACAGCACTGAGCTGGTCTATGCCCCTCAATTCTCGTCATCCCAAACCGCACCCCGCGCCGATGGCAGTTACAGTGATCAGCCCGGCACAGTTTGCGCGATACTCACGGCGGACTGCTTGCCGGTGTTGCTGTGCGATCGGGCTGGCACCCAGGTTGCCGCCGCTCACGCCGGCTGGCGGGGGCTCTGCGCTGGCATCCTGCGCAAAATGGTGGCCACATTCACATCGCCAGCGGATCAGTTAATCGCTTATCTCGGCCCGGCTATTGGCCCGCAGCAGTTTGAGGTGGGCGCCGAAGTGTTGCAGGCGTTTCTCGATAATGGGCAAGATTCGCATCATCGTGCTGCCATAGCCGCGGCATTTAGCCGGCGAGCAGCAATTCGCCAGCAGGAAAAATATCTCGCTGATCTCTGTGCTCTGGCGCGGGCCGAATTGGCGGCCTGTGGACTCACGGCTGTCTATGGCGGCGAATACTGCAGCTATACAGACTCAGAGCGCTTTTACTCCTATCGCCGCGAGGCGCAAACCGGCCGCAATGCATCGCTGATCTGGCTGCGTTGAGGGCCGCTTTTCAGGGTTGAAAATTCCTTGTTTTTTCGCCGGTTTAACACTTGATAACGGGGGGGTGTTCCATTAGAATTGCCGCCCTCTCGCAGAGGCTATTTGCTTCAGGATAACAAGCGACGGAATCTGGCTGCTAACTAACTGATGCGGCCACTATAAATTGGAGCAGAACATGTACGCAGTAATCAAAAGTGGCGGAAAGCAGCATCGTGTAGTTGAAGGGGAAACTCTTCTGCTGGAGAAGCTGGACGTAGCGACTGGTGATAATATCGATTTTGAAGAAGTCTTGATGGTCGGCGAAGGTGCTGAAGTCAAGATTGGCGCACCCCTGGTAAAGGGCGGCAAGGTGACTGCGGAGATTATTTCTCACGGTCGTGGCGACAAAGTGAATATCATTAAATTCCGACGTCGCAAGCACTCGCGCAAGCAACAGGGCCACAGACAGTGGTATACAGAAGTTAAGATCACTGGCATTAACGCCGGTTAATCCGCAGAGGAAATAGCAATGGCTCACAAAAAAGCTGGTGGTAGTACTCGTAACGGCCGCGACTCGGAAAGCAAACGCCTTGGTGTTAAAGTTTTCGGCGGTCAGGCCATCAATGCAGGCAGCATCATCGTTCGTCAGCGTGGCACCAAATTCCACCCTGGCAACAATGTCGGTATCGGCAAAGACCACACTCTGTTTGCAACCGCTGAAGGCGTTGTGCAGTTTGTTCAGAAAGGTCCGAAAAACCGCAAGTATGCAGAAGTGGTATCCGCGTAAGTTTTACCATTTCATATAAAAAAGCCCCTACGCGGGGCTTTTTTTATGCGCGACGATTTTTTACTTATCGGCTATCTTGTTCGCGCAATGACACAACCTATTGGCAACTGTAAACTGACCCTATGAAATTCGTCGACGAAGCAACAATCAAAGTACAGGCAGGCAAAGGCGGCAATGGCTGCATGAGTTTTCGCCGTGAAAAGTACATTCCCAAGGGCGGCCCCGATGGCGGCGATGGCGGTGATGGCGGCAGCGTGTTTCTGGTTGCCACCGAGGGTCTTAACACTCTGATCGATTTCCGCTTTACCCGCAACTTCCGCGCGCAAAATGGCGAGCAGGGCCGTGGTGCCGACTGCACTGGAGCCGGAGGCGAAGATCTGATTTTACAGGTGCCGGTGGGCACTACCGTGATCGATGAAGAGACCGGTGATGTGCTCGGCGATCTCACCGAGCTCGGCCAGCAGCTGAAAGTGGCTCAGGGTGGATTTCACGGGTTGGGCAACACAAGATTTAAATCCAGCGTTAACCGCGCGCCTCGGCAGACCTCTCACGGCAGTGAAGGGGAAGTGCGTGAAATTAAACTGGAATTGAAAGTACTCGCCGATGTTGGCCTGCTGGGTCTGCCCAACGCGGGCAAGTCGACCTTTATTCGTGCCGTATCCGCCGCACGCCCCAAAGTGGCCAACTATCCATTTACCACATTGGTGCCAAACCTTGGCGTGGTGGGTATGAGTGGCGACAAGAGCTTTGTGGTTGCCGATATCCCGGGCCTGATCGAAGGCGCGTCGGAAGGTGCCGGGCTCGGCATACGCTTTCTCAAGCATTTAACTCGCACCAGACTGTTGCTCCATCTGGTCGATATGATGCCCTACGACGCCACCACCCCGGCTGAGAATGCCGCGGTGATTGAGCAGGAGCTGGCGAAATTCAGCCCCACGCTCGCCGAGGGCGATCGCTGGCTGGTGTTGAACAAAACCGATCTGCTGCCGGAAGATGAAGTTGAAGCGGCCTGTAAAGCCGTGGTTGATCAGCTTGGCTGGCAGGGACCGGTATTCACCATTTCGGCGATTTCGGCGCAGGGCACCAAAGCGCTATGCGCGGCGATTATGGATTATATCGACGGTCACCGGGAGCGCGAGAGTGCCGATCCAAGCCTTGCCGAACAATTTGAACAGCGCCGCCAGCAGATTCAATCCGAGGCTCGGCAGCGTATCGAAGACCTGTCTGAGACGCGCAGGTTGGCCAGACTGGCACGCAAAAACAGTGAAGATGATCTCGACGATGATTTTGACGACGACGATTTTGATGATGGTGATGTTGAAGTGATCTACGCGGAATAACGGGCAGAGACGGATGACAGCTAACAATACAAAACAGGCAAAGCGCTGGGTGGTTAAAATCGGCAGCGCGCTGCTGACCAATAACGGCGCCGGTCTCGATCGCGCCGCCATCGACGGCTGGGTTGAGCAGATTGCTGCGTTGCTGTCTGTTGGCACCGAAGTGGTGCTGGTCTCTTCGGGTTCGATTGCCGAGGGCATTGTGCGTCTTGGCTGGAAGAGCCGCCCCGACAGTATTCATGAGCTGCAGGCCGCCGCCGCGGTTGGTCAGATGGGCCTGATCCAGACTTACGAAAGCAGCTTTAAACGCTTTAATCGCCTTACCGCACAGATACTGCTCGACCATGATGACCTGGCCAATCGCCAGCGCTATCTCAATGCGCGCAGTGCCCTGAAGACTTTAATCCAGCTGGATGTGGTGCCGATCGTCAACGAGAACGACACCGTGGTAACTGATGAAATTCGCTTTGGTGACAACGACAGTCTGGCAGCGCTGGTAGCCAATTTGATCGATGCTGACCTGCTCGTAATTCTCACCGACAAAGATGGTCTTTACAGTGCCAACCCCGATCAGGACCCCAACGCTGAATTAATCCGCGAGGCAATGGCCAGCGACAGAAGTCTCGATGCTCTGGCCGGAGGCAGCAGTGGTACCCTTGGTCGCGGCGGTATGGTGACCAAACTGCAAGCGGCCCGACTAGCGGCACGCTCGGGTTGTAACACCGTGATTGCCGGTGGCCGCAATCCAGATATTTTGACGGCAATCGCCGAGGGCCAAAGCGTGGGTACTTTATTAGCCGCCTCAACCCAGCCGATCGCCGCGCGCAAACAATGGCTGGCGGGACAGTTGCAGGTTAAAGGCCGGCTGGTGCTCGACGCCGGCGCGGTAAAAGTGCTGACCGAGCAGGGTCGCAGCCTGTTGGCGGTTGGAGTGACCGATGTTGTGGGCAAGTTTACCCGCGGCGAACTGGTCAGTTGCGTCAATGCTGAAGGCGAAGAGATCGCCCGCGGACTGGTTAACTACAATTCCGACGAAGCGATGCGCATCAAAGGTAAAAGTACCGAGCTGATCGCCTCGATTCTCGGTTATCGCGAAGATGATGAATTAATTCATCGCGACAATATGGTTGTGGTTTAACCCGCTAATTTTCCTGCGTCGAATATTCTTCTCGCCTGAATATTTTTCCAGTTTCAATATTCTTACAGCGCCAATATTTCTCCAGTCTCGATATTCTTGCAGATTGCTTAAAACGTTCTCGACTGCCGCTTGATTTATGCTGATATAAATCAAGCGGTTGGCGCAACATCAAGCATGGCTGTTGAAAACCTCCCGTTAGCCCCCAAATTAATGCTTAAGTAACAGTAAAAACAAACACGAGGTATTCAATGCGAATCGACAAGCTTACCAATCAGCTGCAGAGCGCTCTGGCGGATGCGCAGTCAATCGCAGTGGGCAATGACCACTCGGCGATCGAACCGGTTCATCTGCTGTTGGCGCTGCTCAATCAACAGGGTGGAAGCATACGCCCAATTCTCAATCGCGCCGGCTTTGATGTCGCCGGGCTGCAGACTGACTTAAACAGCCAGCTCGACAAACTGGCAAAAATCAGTGCTCCCACCGGCGAGGCCAATCTGTCTCAGGATCTGGGCCGCCTGCTGAATATGGCTGACCGCAGCGCCCAACAGAAGGGTGACCAATATATCTCCAGCGAAATACTGTTGCTGGCGGCACTGGAAGACAAGGGCGCACTGGGGAAAACTCTGGCCAGATTTGGCGATGTGGCCAAGGCCAAATCCGCTATCGAAGCGGTGCGCGGCGGCGACCAGGTCAGTGATCCGGACGCCGAGAGCCAGCGCGAGGCGCTGGATAAATACACTATCGATCTGACCGAGCGCGCCGAATCAGGCAAGCTTGATCCAGTGATTGGCCGCGATGATGAAATCCGCCGCACTATTCAGGTGTTGCAGCGCCGGACAAAAAATAACCCGGTGCTGATCGGCGAACCCGGCGTGGGTAAAACTGCGATTGTCGAGGGGTTAGCCCAGCGCATTATCAATGGCGAAGTGCCCGAGGGTTTAAAAAACAAACGTGTTCTGACTCTCGATCTGGGCGCATTGCTGGCCGGCGCCAAATTCCGCGGCGACTTTGAAGAGCGTCTGAAAGCCGTGCTCAAGGATCTGGCCAAACAGGAAGGGCAAATTATTCTGTTTATCGACGAAATCCACACCATGGTTGGCGCCGGTAAAGCCGAGGGTGCCATGGATGCCGGCAATATGCTGAAGCCGGCGCTGGCGCGCGGCGAGCTGCACTGTGTTGGCGCCACCACTCTCGATGAGTACCGCAAATTTATTGAGAAGGACGCGGCCCTTGAGCGGCGCTTCCAAAAGGTACTGGTAGATGAGCCCAGCGAAGAGGATACCGTGGCCATTTTGCGCGGCCTGAAAGAGCGTTATGAAGTGCACCACGGCGTCGAGATCACCGACGGGGCAATTGTTGCCGCCGCCAAATTGTCGCAGCGCTATATCACCGATCGCCAGTTGCCAGACAAAGCCATCGACCTGATCGACGAGGCTGGCAGCCGCATTCGTATGGAGATCGACTCCAAGCCTGAAGAGATGGACCGCCTCGAGCGGCGTCTGATTCAGCTTAAGATTGAGCGCGAAGCGGTGAAAAAAGACAAGGATGAGGCCTCACGCAAAAGGCTGGCAAAACTCGAAGACGATATTGCCGAGCTGGGTGCCGAGTACGCCGATCTGGAAGAGATCTGGAAAGCGGAAAAGGCTTCGATGCAGGGCTCAACCCATATTAAAGCGGAACTGGAACAGGCCAAGGTTGATCTCGAGGCCGCCCATCGCGCCGGTGATCTGGAGAAAATGGCGCAGATTCAGTACAGCATTATTCCCGAGCTGGAAAAGCAGTTGGTCAGTGCCAGCAGCGAAGCGCAGGTTGAAAAACGTCTGCTGCGCAACAAGGTCACCGAGGAAGAAGTGGCTGAAGTGGTGGCCAAGTGGACTGGCATTCCGGTTTCCAAAATGCTCGAAGGTGAGCGCGATAAACTGCTGCGTATGGAAGACTCGTTGCACCAGCGGGTGATGGGGCAGCACGAAGCAGTGGTGGCAGTCTCCAATGCGGTGCGGCGTTCCCGCGCCGGGCTTGCAGACCCCAATCGACCCAATGGTTCTTTCCTGTTTTTAGGGCCAACCGGTGTGGGTAAAACGGAACTGTGCAAATCCCTGGCCGAGTTTTTATTCGACAGCGAAGAGGCAATGGTGCGCATTGATATGTCGGAGTTTATGGAGAAACACTCGGTTGCGCGTCTGATCGGTGCGCCTCCTGGCTATGTGGGTTATGAAGAAGGCGGCTATCTGACCGAGGCGGTACGTCGGCGACCCTACTCGGTGTTACTGCTGGATGAGATCGAGAAGGCCCATCCCGATGTGTTTAATATTTTGCTGCAGGTGCTCGACGATGGCCGCCTTACCGATGGTCAGGGCCGCACGGTCGACTTTAAAAATACCGTCATTGTGATGACCTCCAATCTTGGCTCTGATGTTATTCAGATGCTGGCCGGAGAAGAGAACTATGAGGTGATGAAGTCTTCGGTGATGGACGTGGTCAGCAGCCACTTCCGACCTGAATTTATCAATCGTGTCGATGAAGTGGTGGTGTTCCATCCGCTGGCCAAAGATCAGCTGCGCGGTATTGCCACGATTCAGCTCGATCTGTTGCGCAAACGACTTGCGGAGCATGACCTCAGGCTGACACTTAGCGATGCGGTGATGGATAAACTTCTCGAAGCCGGATTTGATCCGGTCTACGGTGCGCGGCCCTTAAAACGAGTGATTCAACAGCTGGTCGAAAATCCGCTTGCCGAGAGCATTCTCTCTGGTCAATTTGCGCCGGGTGCTGAAATTAAAGGTAATTTGAACGAGGGTGTGGTGGTTTTTGGTTAGTGGTTTTAGAAAACCCGATTTATAAATAACCTGCTCTACAGATAACCTGCTCTACAGATAACCTATTAGGGGATCACCACCGGCGTAGTCGGAGAGGCTGGCAAGGGAATCGATAAACAGATGGAACAGCTCCGCCTGAGATGAGACATCCAGCTTGGCGTAGCTGTTCTTGCGGTGCAGTTTGACTGTCTCCGGCGAAATGCCAAGTCGCTCGGCGATCGACTTGGTCGAGTGGCCATGCAGAAACAGCTGCACAACCTGGGTTTCCCTCTCAGTGAGAAAGGCCGTGCCAAAGTGCTTGAGTGCGCTGTCAAGTTGACCTGGAAGTCGGTTCTCGGCACTCTGCTGTTCACTCTCAACAGCCCACTGCAGCAGACAGATGCGTGCGATAACCTCGGTGATATCGTCAAACAGAGCAATCTGGGTGCGATTAAAACGCGAGGAAAAGTTCAGGCGGCCCATCGAGATATTGATAAATTGCTGGCCCGGCAGCTGGACAATAAAACCGATCTCATCCTTGATCTCTGTGTATTTAAAGTAGCTGCGGTAATACTCGGTTTTTTCAAAACCATTTGGCGCCAGGTCGCAGAGTCGGTGCAGACCGCTGGCCTGTTGATCCACCGCTGCGCGATAAAAAGGGTCGAGCAGAAAGGCGCCATTAACAAACACATCTATCTGCTTCTGCGGTGCAAGCGGCGGAATATCATTGTAGATAATCCGCGGTTGCTGATTGTGGCGATAGTGCAGAATCACCGCGTTATCAAAGGGCACCAGGCTCTTCAGCAGCCGTACCAGCAGCGGCGGCAGCCGCTCGCTGCCAATCTCGGGCATTATTGCCGCCAACTGATGGCTGAATTGGCGCAGGTGGCTGGCCACAGTCTTAATCCGCCGGCTGTAAGTTACTCTGCTTACTCAACTTGCTCGGGCTGCTTAAACTGCTCTGGATCCACATAGATCAGTCTGACCACCAGGGAATCCGCTTTTGGTTCCATGGCCAGCATCATCACATTGAGATTGCCATCCACTTCAACGCCGGTCGGCAGGTTAAATACGATGCCGCCAGTGGCGTCATTGGTCAGGGTGCGCAGATCTTTCAGTTCTTTATCCTTGCGCACTTCAGTTTGAAACTTCTGCAACATCGCCTTCAGCGACAGCTCGAAGTTGGGATAGTTAAACTGCCCGCGGTATTCGCTGCGATCCAGCTCCAGTTTAACCGGGATTTTAATACCGCTCTTTTCACCCGACAGTTCCCCTGAATTGACCGAAGCACCTTGCTTGAGATCCTTAAACAGCCGCTTGGCATTTTCCGGGCTCTGGTTGATAAAACCGGCCACCAGCAGGTTGGCGCCGAGGTTGAAAAGCTTGCGTGAATCGATATTGATGCCTTGTTCTTGTGTCATTGTTCGCTACTAGTCTGAAAGTTGGAAACCGAGGACTCTACCGTAAAGCCAGGGCAAATGTAATACCTGATTAACTCATCGGATAGAGTGTCAGGGCCGTATTCACAGGCATCAATTGGAAACCATCAATATGAGTTCTGACAACAATCTGTTGCACCAGGTGGATTTGTCCGCAGGCCGACAACCGACAACCAGCGAGCTATCGCGTATTGTCGAGATGGCCTGGGAGGATCGCACGCCCTTTGAAGCCATTGAGCAGCTCTTTGGGTTAAATGAATCCGCTGTGATTGCATTGATGCGGGCCAATATCAAGGCGCGCTCATTCCGGCTCTGGCGCAAGCGGGTAAGCGGACGCAAAACCAAACATCTGCAATTGCGCTCCCCGGAGGTCAGTCGCGGCTATTGCCCGACACAGTACAAGCGCTAAGGCCGCCAGTTAAGCTGCAACTCTTGCCACTTGGTTGACAACGTCCAACCCCTGATCAATCATTGATCGTCTATTACTAACAACAGTTTTTGGAATCCGTGATCCATTCAGGTAATCCATTAAGGCAATTCATTCAGGCAATTCATTAAGGCAATTCATTAAGGCAATCCAGCAGATATTCAACCAGAAACACGGCAGGTACTTTATATGGCGAACTCCACGGCTAACTCGGATACACGCACCACCCAGGGGCGAGGCAAACTTTACAGCAGTATTCTCGACACCATTGGCGACACGCCCTGTGTAAAGATCAATAAATTGGCGCCTGCCCATGTCGACCTCTATGTTAAGGCTGAATTTTTTAATCCCGGTGGATCGGTTAAAGATCGACTGGCGATAAGCATTATCGAAGAGGCTGAGCGAAGTGGCGAACTCAAGCCGGGCCAGACCGTGGTGGAGGCCACCAGCGGCAATACCGGTGTCGGGCTGGCCATGGTCTGTGCCGCCAAAGGGTATCCGTTCGTGGCCACGATGCCGACCAGCGTCTCAATCGAACGCCGCAAATTAATGCGCTTTTTGGGCGCCAAGGTGATTTTGACTCCCAAGGAAGACAAGGCCATGGGTTGCTATCTGAAAGCAGTGGAATTGGCTGATGCCAATGGCTGGTTTTTGGCGAGGCAGTTTGAAACTGACGCCAACGCGAAAATTCATGCCAACACCACCGCTCGGGAAATCCTCAGCGACTTTGCCAACAGCGCACTGGATTACTGGGTAACCGGCTACGGCACCGGAGGAACCTTTTCCGGTGTTGCTTCGGTGTTGCGAGAAAAGCGCCCGGAGACAAAAATTGTGCTCAGCGAACCGGCCAATGCGCGATTGATTGAGAGCGGCCAGCCCCAGGAACGCACCGCGGACGGTTCCCCGGCCAGCAGCCACCCGGCGTTTCAACCGCATATGATTCAGGGCTGGACACCGGACTTTATTCCCAAGGTGTTGCAGAAGTCTCTCGATGCCAGTCACTTTGACCAACTGGTGCCCATCGACGCGGAAGAGGGCATTGCCGCATCCAGAGCGCTGGCGCAGCAAGAGGGTATTTTTACTGGAATCTCGGGCGGCAGCAGCTTTGCCGTGGCGCTTAAAATTGCCGCCGATGCCAAGCCCGGCAGCGTGATTCTCTGCATGTTGCCAGACACCGGTGAGCGCTATCTCTCGTCGCCACTGTTTGAGGGTGTGGACGAAGAAATGAACGCGGATGAAGTGGCGCTGTCACTGTCGACCCCGGGCTTTCATCTCGGTGCATAAGCTTTTATCCCAGCGCATAAAAGAAGACTACTTGCGACGTTGTTCAAACGCCTCAAGCTGCTCCGCGGTCGCTGGAGGCTGGTATTGCGCCTTCCACTGACTGTAGGGCATGCCATAGATCGCCTCGCGGGCCTGGTCATCACTTATGTCCAGGCCACGCTCATCGGCCGCCGCCTTGTACCATTTGCTTAGACAGTTGCGGCAAAACCCCGCCAGAATCATCAGGTCGATATTTTGAACATCCTTATTGTTATCCAGATGCTGCAGCAATCTGCGAAAAGCGGCGGCTTCCAGTTCGGTGGTGTTGGCGTTATCAAGAGTATTGGTCATAGGGCTGTTTCCAAAAGAGATTTCCAAAAGAGAGTTCCAAAAGAGAGTTACAAGAGCATCAACAAGACGGCCAGTTTAACCTCTTTGTTGCTGCGACGTCATAGCCTCTAAAAACGTTAAGTGGTGCTCTCTCTGCGTTTAAATTGGTTGCTCAGTACTATGCATAATTCGATCGTGGTGTAACTATACTAATCGTCGAAAAGCAAAGCGTTTGTCACCGTGGTGACAGACCAAAAACAGTATCCATCCTGAGGGGGAAGTCTTATGAAATTACAAACCGGTTTGCTTATCTGTGCCTTGGCTGTTCTGGCAGCCTGTAGTGGTGAAGAGCGCGCGGCGCAGCAGAGCGCTGTTGTCGAGGTCGATTCAACGCCGCTTCTGGCCGACGGCGCCTATGCACTTGTCTCTGTGGATGTGACCGAAGAGGGTCAGGTGTCGAGCTACCAGCGCGATCAGATAAAGATCTACACACAAAATCGCTTTATGTTTGCCTTTTACAATGAACTGACCGCAAGAGTTGATGCCGGAACCGGCTATGCGGAGTGGGTCAATGGCGTGCTGGTGGAGACGCCGATCGCCAACCAGGATGGTTCTATCGAAGATCTGAGCTTTGATCTGACCATTATTCCCACTGACACGGGTTTTACCCAGAGCCTGAGTGGCATGAAGTATGGCGAGCGCAGTGTCGATATGGTCGAACAGTGGAGAACCCTTTCCACCGAAAACGGCGAGTTTGATGGTCTGTGGAAACTTGAAAGCAGCTCACCCGAGATCGGCAGCCGGGCCGGATTTTTTGAAATGAAGCTGATTGGCGGCGGCCACTATGCCTTCTTTCAACGCTTTAGCAATGAGGGTGAGTTAGAAAAACATTTTGGCTTTGGTTCATTTCAGGTAAATGAAAGCGGTGAGATCACCGAAACTGCCATGACCAGCTCCATTGAGGGTTATGCCGGTCGTGAATATCAGGTCGATTTAAAACTGGTCGACAGCGATCATTTGGTGCAGTCATTTGAGTTGAATGGCGTGGTGATTACGCAGACCTATGTAAGAATTTAACCCCGGCATCACAACCGAAAAAACGACAGCTGCAACGGCTGTCGTTTTTTTTCGCCCGGTTGTTTTTGGTGGTCTACACTGGAAATCAGCTGGGGCGAAAAAATCTTTATAACCTATAGTTACATTATCCACATTAGTTCTAAAGCTCAGCCGCATCACCGGGCTTAAGCCGCAAAGACCACCAATCAGGACAACCTTAATAATAATCAGATTAAAGCCGAGGGGAATATGGCAGCGGATAGATCTTCCAATCAATCCTGTCCCGACGAAGCAAGTCGTTTAAGCACTCTGCATGAGTTTAATATTCTCGACACAGAAGCCGAGCGGGAATTTGATGAACTAACCGCGCTGGCCGCGCAGATTTGTGATGTGCCCATCGCGCTGATTTCGCTGGTCGATGACAAACGTCAATGGTTTAAATCCCGCGTCGGCCTGGATGTCGAGGAAACGCCCCGCGATATCGCCTTCTGTGCCCATGCTATTCAGCAGCCGGACCAAATCTTTGAAATACCTGACGCTCAAATAGACGAGCGTTTTGCCAATAACCCTCTGGTTGTCAAAGAACCGAAAATTCGCTTCTATGCCGGCGCGCCGCTAATTGCTGCCAATGGCGATGCGCTGGGTACGCTCTGTGTGATCGATCGCAGCGTCAAGAGACTTACCAAAGAGCAGAAATGGGCGCTGGATGTTCTGCGCCGGATCGTGGTTCGCGAGCTGGAGCTGCGCAGGCACCTGCACCGGCTTAAAAGCTCCGAGGGCAGATTGCAGAGTCAAAACAGTCGACTGGAAACCCAGGTCGAAAAGGGTGCTGCGACTCTGGAGCAGGAAGTGGGTCTGCGCAATGAGTCCGAATTACTGTCGCGGCAGATTCTCGATATGGCGCTGGACGGAGTTATCAGCGCTGACAAACGCGGCCGCGTGATTTACTGGAATCCTGAGGCTGAGCGGATATTTGGTTATTCTGCTGAATACGCCTGGGGCAGGGATATTGTCGAGCTGATATTCTCTCCGCATCAACACCAGATTTTGCGCCATGGTATGCAGCAGTCACTGGAGGATGGAACCGGCAGGTTGGATCATCAGCGCTTTGAGGTAAATGCAGTTCGGGCCGATGGCGCCAGAGTGCCGGTTGAAATTGCCGTACGCGTTTTTCAAAGACACGGCGAATATTTCTTTAGCGGCTTTATTCGCGACTTAACCGAGCGCAATAAAACTATCGAAGAGCTGCGTATCTCGGCGATTACCTTTAACAGTCAGGACGCCATTGTCATCACCGACGCGGAAAATAAAATACTCCGCGTCAATCAACGCTTTACCGATGTCACTGGCTATCAGTTGCGCGATGTGGTGGGGCATGAACCGAGCCTGATGGGCTCGACCATTCAGGACAAACAGTTCTATCAGGATATATGGCGGTCGATTGAGGAGAATGACAGCTGGGAAGGGGAGATCTGGGATAAGCGCAAAAACGGCGAAATCTTTCCACTGTTTGTTACCATCACGGCGATTCGCGATGCGAAAAACAAGGTGACAAATTATGTGTTCTCTTTTTCCGATATTACCGCGGTAAAAAGAGATGAAGATGAAATTCGCACACTGGCCTATTTTGATCCATTGACTCGCCTGCCCAATCGCCGCTCGCTGCTCGACGAGTTGGCCAAAACCATGGCCGCCTGCTCTGGCGGAGCAAAAACCGCGGCGCTGTTAATTGTCGATCTGGATAATTTTAGAAATATCAATGACACCCTCGGCCATCAGTTGGGCGACGAGATGCTGGTCAAGTGTGCGCAGCGTTTGTCCGGCTGTCTGCGCAGCGTCGATATTGTCGCCCGCATCGGCGGCGATGAGTTTGTGGTTATTCTGCAAAATCTGGGTCACAGTCTGGATACGGCAATAGAGAAAACCGGCGCCGTTGCCGAGAAAATACTCTCCGCATTAAATAAACCCTACCTATTGGGTGAGCAGGAAATACACAGTGGCGCAAGTATCGGCGCGACCTTGATCAGCCATCACAAAACCCCGACCGAGGACCTGTTCAAACAGGCCGATATTGCCATGTATCAGGCCAAGCGCTCGGGTCGCAACAAACTCTGTTTCTTTGATCAGGCGATGGAGGAAGATGTGGCGCTGCAGGTTCAACTGGGCAATGCATTGCGCGGTGCTATTCAGAATAATCAGTTTGAACTTTATTACCAGGTACAGGTGGATCGCCAGCACAGACCGGTTGGGGCGGAGGCGCTGATTCGCTGGGAACACCCGCAGCTGGGCACAGTGTCGCCACGGGATTTTATTCCCCTGGCCGAGGAGTCGGATCTGATACTGGCAGTGGGCGACTGGGTTTTAAGCAGCGCCTGCGAGCAGCTTGCACGCTGGCAGCGCAATCCCAATGCACGGCACCTGACTGTGGCGATTAATATCAGCCCGCGTCAGTTTCATCAGTCCGATTTTGTCGATACGGTTTTGATTGCCATTGCGGCGGCGGGTATTGCTCCGGGCTCGTTAAAACTGGAGCTCACTGAAAGTCTGATCCTCGATAACGCGAGCAAGACCATCGAGAAGATGCATCGGCTTAAACAGGCGGGCGTGGAGTTTGCACTGGATGACTTTGGTACTGGCTATTCGTCGCTGGCCTACTTAAGCCGGTTGCCGCTATCGCAACTGAAGATCGATCAATCCTTTGTGCGCAATATCGGCATCAAAGAGAGCGACAATATTATCGTCCAGACCATTATTGGTATGGCCCATGGTCTGGGTATGCAGGTGATCGCGGAAGGCGTCGAATCCGAAGCCCAATACGCGTTTCTCGAAGCGCTCGAATGCCCTCTATTTCAAGGCTATCTGTTTGGCAAGCCGCTGCCGCTGGCCGAATTTGAAAAGCTGCTGGGCTAGCGCTGTTCCGCTACCTGACAATTTTTTGATCCAGCAGTTTGCTGGCATCCTCGACACCACCGGCGTTGACAATATTTGAATAGCCCATCTCTTGCATAATTGCTTTCGCCTTGCCGGCGCGATTACCGCTGCGGCAGTAGAGGTATATCGGCTGCTGCTTGTCCGGCGCCAGCTGCTCAATGCCGGCGGCGACATCCTGCAGTACCAGATGTTGTGCGGAGACCAGATGGCCACTGTTCCATTCTTCTAAAGTTCGAACATCGATAATCATCGCTTGATCTCCGTCGCTCGCGCCAGCCAGACAGCTGAGTGCGAGAAATACCGTTAATAATAAATGCTTCATGGATTTACCTATTTTGATTTTATCGAAACTTTAATTGGAAATTGTTATAAACTTCGCCAAATTTTTTTTGCGCCCCCGGGCCCATAAGCCCGTTTACAAGGCTGCCTAAAGCCACATTTAACCATAATAATCAGCAGAAGCTTTGTATGAATAATAT
>JALRJD010000157.1 GCA_023255165.1 Porticoccaceae bacterium
CAGTTGCGCCGCTCGAAAGCACAAATACCCGCGACAGATTTAATGTTGGCAGCGCGCTGCCCGCAGACGCCGAAAAGCCGGCCGCGGTGCTGCGAAACAGCGTCGGCTGCAGGGCGTCGCCGGTGATCGGATTAAAGCTAGGGTGTTTGTCGTTAAAAAAGGTCTCTTCGAAAACCTGCCCAGAGGCAATATTACCGGCCACCATGTAGGCCAGCTCGGAGGCGATATCCAGATAGCCACCGCCGTTGTAGCGCATATCGATAACCAACTCGTCGATATTGCTGGCGGCAAATTGATTCACCGCATCAATCAGCAGGCTCTCCGAGGCACCAAGATAATCGTTAAAGGTCATATAGCCAACCTTGCTGCCCGCCACATTCAGGGTTTTGACATTTTTTACTGCCTGCTCAGTTACTGCGCCGCTGGTCAGGGTGACGGTGCGGGTTGCCTCGGCGTTCAAATCGCGGATAACAAAACTGTGTGACTCACCGAGCGCTGAGGGAAACAGGCCGGCATTGAGGGCGGCGGCGCTGCCATCTTCCACCGACACTCCATCAACCTGAATAATCTCCGCGCCACGGCTGACATTATTCAGCGCCGCAGGGGAATTGGGCTCATTGTAGGTGACCACAATGCGACGCGGCGGTGAGCGGCTGATCAGCGCCAGACTGAAACCGTAGCCAGCGGAAATACCCGACTGCGAGAGCTGTCGCCACTCTTCGGTATCGTAGGTGTAATGGAACTGATCAACCGCATTGCCAGAGGCAGTCAGGGCATCGGTCTTCATCAACTCAAAGTAGTCGAGACGGTCGGCGACGGTGCCCGGGTCAACATCGACAATATCGCTGTACCAGAGATAGGTGTCATTGCTAAAAGAGCGAATCCAGAAATTTTCATCGGTCATGGTGCCCTGAATATCCGCGAATTCATTGCCACTGCGGGGCGCCGCGCAGCTGTCCTGATAATTTGATGCCGGTGGAAACTGGTTTTCCACCCAGCCGGATGAGGAACCTGACGGTGGGGTTGGGGTCGGGGTTGGACTTGCAATTGGCGATCCGCCACCTCCACCGCCGCCACAGGCGCTGAGAACGCAGCTAATCCAGAAAATGGTCAGACTGTTTATTGTTATTATTTTCATCTGTTTTGATCCGCGGGTTTAAAACCGCTCAACTAAATTATGCTGCTCGTGGGTAAGGTCGCGGATAAAAACCGCTTCCGGCTCTTATCAACTCCCCGTCAACTCCCCGTCAACTCCCCATCAACCTCGCCTTCAACCTCTTCCCAGCAAGAGCCACAGAGTAATCAAACAGTTATTACAGGTCAAAAGAACCTCGCATCCATGCTTGAACTTAATGCTATCTGCTGTATCGTAATCTGGTGTGCCGCAGTTAGTCGTATCATGAGTCAGGCGTATCATGAAAAAAGGGGTGGTACAGAAACCAAGCATAAAACCTTTGATAAAAGCAGGACGAACAAACCCGGTGATCTTTCAATCGCGACATTTTCAACGCGGAGGCAGCGGCCTCAAACAGCTGATACATATTATGCTGTTGATTTTTGCCGCCCAGTCGCTGATGGTCACCGCCGCGCCCTGCCCGATGGATCATGAGCTAAATCACCAAGGCGATCACAGGATGGATCAGGCTGTTGAGCAGATCAGGTCAGTCGCCGAGATGCCCGATCACGGCAGCCACAACATGCCGCACCACGGCGCTTATACCAAAATCAATGCCAAGGCCGACACCAATACCGATATAAAATCGAAGGTCAGCAACAAATCTGACAATTGTTGCGATAGTGGTTCCTGCCAAATGATTAGCTGCAACAGCCCCGCCATTGCCAGCTCGATAGCCACCTTTAGTCACAGTGCGCACACCACAGTGATTGCCGATCCCGGCCACTACAGACCGCTCTCTCCCTCCACGCCCTCGCTACTCAGACCCCCGATTTCCGCCTGACACAGGATAGTTGCGCCTGAAATTCGGGGTCGCACAGACTGTCCGGATTACCACCGCAGAGTGGGCTCTTTTCTATTCCAGCTCTGCTGTTTTAGCTATTTTTGTTTAGCTGTTTTTGTTTACTAAAGGTTATTTAACTGTCAGTGGAGACTCTCCATGAAACTGGTTCAAAAAGTTCTCACCGTATCCCTTGTCGCCCTGATTGGCGCCGCGGTAATGACTACCCTGCTGAGCGGGGACAAAATATCGCACAGCGTTTCTCACAGCGATTCACAAACTAACGCCGACGCCAAAGCCGACATGCGCAAACCACTCTATTGGGTCGCGCCCATGGACCCCAACTACCGGCGTGACAAACCGGGCAAGTCGCCAATGGGGATGGACCTGGTTGCGGTCTACAGCGACGATGCGCAAACCAGCGATAGCGGCGTTATTTCGGTGTCGCCAACGCTGGCCAACAATCTGGCGCTGCGCACTGCAACCGTTACCCACGGGGTATTGCAGTCAACTATTCGTGCGCCCGGCTATGTGCAGTACGACGAAGATCGCATGGTGCATATCCATTCCCGCGCCGAGGGCTGGGTGGAAACACTCCACGCGCGCTCGACCGGCACCACCATTGTCAAAGGCCAGCCACTCTACGCGCTCTATTCGCCGCAGATCGTCAATGCCCAGGAGGAGTTTTTACTCGCCCTGCGCAGCGACAATACCAGGCTTATGGAGGCCTCGAAGAATCGCCTCAAGGTTTTTCAACTGAACGACAAATTTATTCAGCAGCTCAGCCGCAGCCGTGAGGTGCAGCAGGCGGTGACTTTCTATGCGCCGCAGTCCGGCATTTTGCACAACCTCGATATTCGCGAGGGCTTTTTTATTAAACCCGAGACCACCTTGATGTCGATTGCGGCCACCGATGAGGTGTGGGTTGAAGCCCAGGTCTTCGAACGTCAGGCCAGGCAGGTACAGGTCGGACTGCCGGTGGCGATAACCTTTTCCGTTCAACCGGGAAAAATCTGGCGCGGTGTTGTGGATTATATTTACCCCGCCCTCGATGAAGTTTCCCACAGCCTGCGGGTGCGCATCCGTTTGGCCGACAAAAACGCCGAGCTAAAACCCAATATGTTTGCCCAGGTTGAAATTGAAAGCGCGTCGCAAACTCACGCAATATTGGTTCCTACCGAAGCACTGATTCGCACCGGCAAAGAGGATCGCGTGGTGTTGGCGCTGGGTGACGGTCGCTTTAAATCGACGACCGTAACTCTAGGTCAAATCACTGATCGATTTGCCGAAGTGTTGTCTGGCCTGGATAACGGCGACCGGGTGGTGACCTCAGCGCAGTTTTTGCTCGACTCGGAATCCAACAAGCGCGCAGGGTTACGGCATCTTTCTCCCGCGATAGAAGAGCCCGACCTCGCCACTGACCAACATCAGTCCGTGGACCACAGCCAGATGACGCACCACTAAGGAGAGCGCAATGATTAACGCAATTATTCGCTGGTCAATCGAGCAACGGCTGTTTGTGTTGGTGGCCACTGCGATACTGATCGGCGGCGGAATCTACTCGCTAAAACAGACGCCGGTGGATGCCATTCCCGACCTTTCGGATGTGCAGGTGATTATCAAAACCAGCTATCCCGGGCAGGCGCCGCAGGTGGTCGAAGATCAGGTGACCTACCCTCTCACCAGCGCCATGCTTTCGGTTCCGGGCGCGGTAACGGTGCGCGGCTACTCGTTCTTTGGCGACTCCTATGTCTATGTAATTTTTAATCAGTCAACCGACCTCTACTGGGCACGCAGCCGAGTGCTTGAGTACCTCAGCCAGGTTACCCCATCACTGCCCACGGAGGCCAAACCTCAACTGGGCCCGGATGCTACCGGAGTTGGCTGGGTCTATCTCTATGCCCTGATCGACCGTACCGGCAAGCATGACATCAGCCAGCTGCGCAGCCTGCAGGACTGGTTTTTAAAATATGAGTTGCAGACTGTTCCCGGAGTGTCGGAAGTGGCGAGCATGGGCGGCATGGTCAAGCAGTATCAGGTTACGGTGGATCCGCAAAAACTGCGCGCCTACGGCATACCCCTGGCCCATATCCAGAATGCGATCCGGCGCGGCAATCAGGAAATGGGCGCCTCAGTGATCGAGATGGCCGAGGCCGAATATATGGTGCGCAGCTCAGGCTACATCACCAACCAGCAGGATCTGGCGAGCATTCCGCTCGGTGTTAATCGCAATGGTACGCCGCTGTTATTAAAAGATGTGGCCGAGATTGGCCTGGGCCCGCAAATGCGTCGCGGGGTCACCGACCTCAATGGCGAGGGCGAGGCGGCAGGCGCGGTGGTGGTGATGCGTTTTGGCGAGAATGCGCAGGCCACAATCAACGGCGTCAAGGCAAAACTGGCGCAGCTACGCAAGAGCCTGCCCGAAGGCGTCGAGATTGTCACAGTTTATGATCGCTCGGGGCTGATCGAACGCGCGGTGGATAATCTTTGGCACAAGCTGGCGGAAGAATTTGTTGTGGTTGCTCTGGTCTGCCTGGTATTTCTGTTTCATCTGCGCTCATCGCTGGTGGCGATTATCAGTTTGCCCGTCGGGATTCTCAGCGCCTTTATTGTGATGCATCTGCAAGGTATCAACGCCAATATTATGTCCCTCGGCGGCATCGCGATCGCCATTGGCGCCATGATCGATGGCGCCATCGTGATGATTGAAAATATGCATCGGCATATGGAGAAAACGCCGCTGACCAAGGAGAACCGCTGGCGGATTGTCGCCGAGTCGGCGACCGAAGTGGGCCCGGCGCTGTTTTTCAGCCTGCTGATTATTACCGTCAGTTTTCTGCCGGTTTTTACACTGCAAGCCCAGGAAGGCCGCCTGTTTTCGCCACTGGCGTTTACCAAAACCTACGCCATGGCGGCGTCGGCAGCGCTGGCCATCACCCTGGTGCCGGTGCTAATGGGGTATTTTATTCGCGGCAAGATTCGCCCCGAGCAGCACAACCCGATCAATCGCTGGCTGATTGGCGGCTATCGGCCGCTGTTGCGAACAGTGCTTAACTTTCCCAAAACCACATTATTGATTGCACTGCTGATCATGACGTCGACGCTATGGCCGCTGGATAAAATCGGCAGCGAGTTTATGCCGCCGCTGGATGAGGGCGATCTGATGTATATGCCCACCACCTATCCCGGCATTTCCATTGGCAAAGCTCGGGAACTGTTGCAACAAACCGACCGACTTATTCGCAGCGTGCCGGAAGTGAAATCGGTCTTTGGCAAGGTTGGCCGCGCCGACACGGCCACCGACCCGGCGCCGCTGACGATGATCGAGACATTTATCCAGTTGAAAGATCGCAGCCAGTGGCGCGATGGCGTCACCCCGGAAAGTCTCAGACAGGAACTCGACAGCCTGGTGAAAATTCCCGGCCTCGCCAACGCTTGGGTTATGCCAATCAAAACCCGCATCGATATGCTGGCAACTGGTATTAAAACTCCGGTGGGGATCAAAATTTCCGGGGCGCAACTCAGTGAAATCCAGAATATTGGTGTGCAACTGGAGGCCATCCTCAATGCGGTGCCCGGCACCGCATCGGTCTACTCCGAGCGCGTCGCGGGTGGCCGTTATATCAATATTGATATCGACCGCCAGCGCGCGGCACGCTTTGGCATCAATATCGCCGATGTGCAGCAACATATCGCCTCGGCCGTAGGCGGTTCCAATCTCACTCAGAGCATTGAGGGGCTGGAGCGCTACCCGATCAATCTTCGCTATCCGCAGGATTATCGCAACTCACCGCAGCAACTGGAGCTGTTGCCGATTGTCAGCGACAGCGGCCACCAATTTGCGCTGGGCGATATTGCCAGCATCGCAATCGAAGATGGCCCGGCAATGATAAAAAGCGAGAATGCGCGAATCAATGGTTGGGTATTTGTCGATATCGAAGGTGTTGATATCGGCCACTACGTTGAGCAGGCCATGCAAGCGGTGGAACAGCAGCTGCAATTGCCAAATGGTTACGCCATAGCCTGGTCGGGCCAATATCAATATATGCAGCGCGCCAAAGCCAAACTGCAATATGTGGTGCCACTGACCATGGGCATTATTATTTTGTTGCTGTTTATCCACTTCCGTCGCCTCAGCGACGTGGCGATTATTCTCGGCAGCCTGCCCTTTGCTCTGGTCGGCAGCATCTGGTTGATGTACTGGCAGGGGTATAACTTTTCCATTGCCGTGGCCGTCGGCTTTATTGCGCTGGCGGGTGTGGCCGTGGAGATCGGCGTGATTATGCTGGTCTATCTCAATCACGCGTGGCGCGACCAACAGCAGAACGCCCAGCAGGAACAACGCCAGTTAAATAGCGACGATATTGTTCAGGCGGTCTTGCAGGGCGCGGGATTGAGAGTGCGGCCGGTGGTTATGACGGCGGCGGCGATTATTCTCGGTTTGTTGCCAATTTTGTTCGGCACCGGCACCGGTTCGGAAATTATGAGCCGCATCGCGGCGCCGATGGTTGGCGGCATGCTCAGCGCCATTATCCTTACGCTGCTGGTTTTGCCGCTGCTTTTCGCCCAGCTCAAACGCAGAGAGTTAAAGCTGAGCGCCAGAGACAACCCGATCAACTGATAACCGCGACACCCCAATAGTTGTAACCGGCAAACTTTGGGGTGCTCGGCAGATACATTTCGTCCATGCTCTGGATGCTGAACCCGGCAGATTGAATCAGCTCGGGAATATTGCGGTTGAGGTGGCAACCGCCGGCAATTTTGCCCCAATAGGGGTCGATGCGACCTTGCCATTTCGCCACGCCGGCATCCGGCGCCAGACCGTGCTCACAGAAAATCAGCTTGCCGCCGGGCTTTAACACACGCCGTATCTCGCGATTGGCCGCCATTGCATCGGGGATAGTGCAGAGAGTGTAAGTGATCACCACCGTATCAAAGTGGTCGTCGGGCAGCGGCATATCCTCGGCACTGCCCAGAATCAGTTCGACCTGCAGCCCTTTTTTCGTGGCGGCTTCGGCAACCACTTTTTGCGCCATGCCACTGAGTTCAGCGGAGGGATCGAGGCCAATCACCTTTTGCACTTTGGTGACATCGTAGAAGGGGATATTCAGCCCCGAGCCAATACCCACTTCGAGCACCAACCCCTCGGCCAGGGGAACCACTTTGCCGCGCTGATAAAGAATCGGCTTGGCGCCGCAGGCGCAGTTGAGAAAGGTTGGCAGAATATATTTATCGTAGAAACCCATAATGCTTTCAGCCTGTGATATCAGATTATTGTTATTGGCAGCACAGTGTCAGCTTAACTCGACAGAGCCACCCCGACCAGATTTAACGGCAAGACGCAGCGGGATATTTCTTCATCGCGATTATCATCGCTATTGCCGCATTTAGTTAGCATGCTTATAATATTATGCTTATAACAACCTGCTAATCAATTGATGCTGTCACAACCTCTGTGAGCTATTTGGCATGAGCTATTCAATATGAGCCATTCAACCGACGAAAGCCTGGGCTTTATTATTCATGATGTGGCGCGCATGCTGCGCCGGGATTTTGATCGCCGCGCTCAGGCGTTTCACCTGACCCGCTCGCAGTGGTCGGTGCTGGCACTGTTGATTCGTGAAGATGGCGCGCAACAGAAACGACTGGCCGACATTATCGGTGTTACCGCGATCACCATGACCGGTCTGGTCGACAGGCTTGAGCGCGACGGCTGGGTGGTGCGCCGCGAGGACCCACAGGATCGCCGCGCCAAACTGGTCTTTCTCACCGACAAGGTCGAGCCGCTAAAGGCGAAGATCAAACAGCTCAGCGAGCAGGTTCGCGAGGCGGCGCTGCAGGGAATTTCAGAGTCTGAGCAACAGCAATTGACCGATTTGCTGTTGCGGATGCGCGGGAATCTCAGTGCGCAAGATAGCGACAACAAATAACAAATAACAAATAACAAATAACAAATAACAAGCAATTAAAAAATAATTAAAAATCTGAAACAGGATAATTCCGTGTCTGACAATATTAAACGTAGCTTTCTGATCCTCGCCGGCCCGCTGTTGATTGCCGCTGGCGCGGTCTATCTCTATCTGCATGGCGGCCGCTATATCGAGACCGACAATGCCTACCTCAAGGCCAACAAAGTCTCTATCGCCAGTGAAATATCCGGCAAGGTGGTCGAGGTGCTGACCACCGACCACGATCGCGTCGAAGCCGGTCAGGTGCTGTTCCGGGTTGATGACCAGCCCTACCAAATCGCTCTGGCGCGGGCCGAGGCCAACCTGGTGAAAGTGGGTGGCGATATCGAAAGTCTTAAAGCCGACTATCTCAACAAACTCGCCGATCTGGATAAAACCAAAACCCAGCAGGCATTTTATCAGCGCGAATTTAAACGTCTGGGCAAGCTGCTGCAAAGCAATGCGGTCTCTGCCGCGCAGGTGGATCAGGCGGAATATCTCTATCGCAATGCGGTCAATCAGATGCAAGTCACCTCGCAGGCACTGGAGGTGGTCAAGGCGCGCCTGATTGATATCGACCTGCCGCCGCAACAGCACCCGGATTATCTGTTGGCGCTAGCCGAGCGCGATTCGGCGAGACTGGACCTGGCCCATGTGCAGACCGTTGCGCCACGCGCCGGTGTGATTGCCAACTTTGGCGTGCAGACCGGCGAATATATTATTGCCGGCGCGCCGCTGTTTAGCCTGATTGACGATGCTCACATCTGGGTCGAAGCCAACTTTAAAGAGACCGATCTGACGTATCTGCAGCCGGGTCAGCCAGCGACCATCGAGATTGATTCCTTCCCCAATCAAAACTGGCAGGGTCGAGTGGCCAGCATTACGCCGGGCACCGGCTCCGAGTTTTCCCTGCTGCCTGCGCAAAATAGCACTGGCAACTGGGTGAAGGTGGTGCAGCGCGTCACGGTAAAACTTGAGATTGACCCAGCCACGACAGCTGCCAGTCTCAGAGCGGGCATGAGTGCGGTGGTCAAAGTTGACACCGGCCACGTGCGCCAGTTGTCGTCGCTGCTTTAAGAAGGCCGGTCGAGCTCCATGACTGTTGCTGTTGAACTCAGCCCCCGGGTTAAATCCGCGGTCACCGCGGCGGTGATGATCGCTGCGATTATGCAGATGCTCGACACCACCATTGCCAATGTCGCCCTGCCCCATATGCAGGGCAGCTTGTCGGCAACCCAGGACCAGCTGGCGTGGATTCTGACCTCTTATATCGTCGCGGCGGCGATTATGACACTACCTGTCGGTTGGTTGTCAGGCCGCTACGGGCGCAAAAATGTGTTTGTAGTGTCGATAGCCGGTTTCACCCTGGCGTCACTGCTGTGCGGCGTGGCCAACTCACTCAACGAGATGATTCTGTTTCGGATATTGCAGGGGCTGTTTGGCGCTTCGATGGTGCCGTTGTCGCAGGCGATTCTGCTCGATATCAATCCCAAAGAGTCACACAGCAAGGCCATGTCGCTGTGGGCGGTAAGCGTGATGATCGGCCCTATTCTCGGCCCCACTCTGGGCGGTTTTTTGACCGAATACTACTCCTGGCGCTGGGTGTTTTATATCAATCTGCCGCTAGGTATTGCGGCGCTGTTTATTCTGCTGACATTGATGCCTGATTCCGACCGCGAAGAGCGCGCCTTCGATAAGCTCGGCTTTGTCGCACTGGCGATTTTTATTGCCAGCATCCAGCTGATTCTCGATCGCGGACATCAGCTCGACTGGTTTGACTCGCTGGAGATTCAACTCTACTGCGGGCTGGTTGCCGCCGCCATGTGGGTCTATATCACGCACACCAAAACAACCAAGCATCCGTTCCTGACACCGGCCATTTTCCAGGATCGCAATTTTGTTACCTCGTTGATATTTATGTTTTTTATCGGTTTGATTCTGCTCGCCACCATGGCGCTGCTGCCGCCCTATATGCAGAATATTATGGGCTATCCGGTGTTTGATGTGGGAACCGTTCTCGCCCCGCGTGGCTTTGGCACCATGGTGTCGATGTTTGTGCTGGGCAGATTGGGCAATCGTCTCGACCCTCGCGGACTGGTGCTGTTTGGTCTGCTGGCGACGGCCTATTCGCTGTGGCAGATGTGTAGCTTCAACACCTTTGTGCCAGCTCAGCTTATTGTGACCACGGGAATCATGCAGGGCTTTGGTCTCGGCTGTGTGTTTATGCCCTTGAGCACACTGGCCTATTCAACGCTTGAGTCGCGCTATCGCGCCGAGGCCGCCGGACTGTTTAGTCTTATCCGCAACCTTGGCAGCAGCATCGGTGTCTCCATCGCCTTCTCGCTGTTTGCGCGCAATATCCAGACCCAGCACAGCTATCTCGGTGAAAATATCACCCCCTATTCGATGGGTCTGGGAATGCAGCAACTGCCACAGGTTTTTCACAATGAAACACTATCGGCACTGATGCTGGTGGACGCGGAGATTAATCGGCAGGCTGCGACCATTGCCTATATCAATGATTTTAAAATCATGATGTGGGTCGTCATCTGCATCCTGCCGATGGTTGTGCTGTTGCGCAAACCACCCCCGCACCTGAGCGTGTAAACAATTAGCCGCCTGAATCTGTCAGAGATAACCTGCAACTGATCCGGCAAGGCGAGTATCCACCTGCCGGATCAACCCGCTGTTTAGCGTTTCTCTAACGCCGCACTGGCAGCTTACTAGCGCCTGTCGGCCGCGGCAAAGACCTTATAAAACCTGGTGCGATCTTTAATATTGATCGCGCGATGCAGTTTGCGCGAAATATCCTGCGCCGAGAGAATGCCGAGAATCTGATTGCTCTGACGATCCAGCACCAGCGCATAGTGCTGGCCCTCCTGGGTCAGAGCGTCAATCACCTCGCCAATGGTCGCATCCTGCAGCTGGTTGATATCAAAAGCCTTGAGGCTTTTTTTCGGGGTCATTAAATCACCCACTTCAATATCACTTGATTTAAATCCCTCGGAGCGTTTGCGCACCAGCGCCTGGTCATCGAGATCCTCACTGCTGATCACACCGAGAAAATGGTTGTCACTGTCGACCACAAATTTCAGTCGCACATGGGACCGGCGCATCATCTCTTTGGCCGCAAGAGCCGGGGTGGTCACCTCAATCACCAGAGGGGGCACTTCGCGAAAGTCGGCAAAAAACGCCAGCGCTGGAGTGTCGGTTGATATCTGAACCTGCTCTTCCGGCCAGGCCAAATCATCGAGATCAGTTGGATTGTAAAAATTAAGTTTCTTCATGCTCAATTTACTCCACATGTTGAGGCTGATTGCTTGCACGGTTTTAACAACAAATACTTCAGCCAAATCTAACGGTTTAGTGGAAGCGTTCACTGCCAGAGGTCAAATGCCAAAAGCAAAACGCTGGCAAAACGCTAAAGGTCAGATATGTGCAGGTGGGGGAGCGCGAATGGAGTGGCACCAGCATGGGCCAGAGGCAAGCGCCGGAACCAGACAATAAAAGTTGGTTGCGGGCTTGCCGAGGATGGATGGCGAGAAAAGTACTGGCGGATTGGAATAGAGCTTGTCGACAAAATCACTGGCGCCGTCGCCAGTTTTATCCACACAGGTCAGGGATACAGAGGTGAAACTGTCGCCATCAGGAACCGCATCCCAGCCACTGCTGGACGCCGCACTGATAAATATCGCGAACAGTAAATAGAGTGAATATCTAATCATGGCACCTGCGTTAATTTTCCTTTACGCCTGCTTTAAATATCGACCCAAATCTATAAATTAGCAACGAATAAATAATCGTAACCAAACCAGATAAACAGGCTGCACAGGATTAGAGTGACAAGCATGGCCGGCGTTCCCTTGCGCAGCCACATCAGTGGCGTGATTGCCATATTACTGTTGCCGGTCTCGCGGGCGAGTCGCTCGGAGAGCGTGACGATATAGACATTGGCAGTGGAACCTATATGCGAACCATTGCCGCCCATACCGACGCCCATGGCCAGCGCCCACCACAGCACACTGACATTGACCCCTTCATGTTGCAGCCCGGCCAACACCGGAATCATCGCCGCAGTGAAGGGAATGTTATCAATCAGTGCCGACAGCACGGCTGCCGCCCACAGCAGTTCCAGCGCAGCAAGCCTTGGGCGCTCAACGATAATCTCGCGAAATGATTCGCCAACAACCTCAAGCAGCCCCGATTGCTCAACACCGCCAACCACAATAAACAGCGAGATAAAGAAAATCAGCAGCGGGGTTTCAATCTGCATGGTCACCGCCTCAAGCTCGATGGTGCGCGACATAAATACCAATAGCGTCAAACTAGCGGCGGCCACAAGCCAGGGCTCCCAACCAATGCGATGGTGCACAACAAACAGCGCCACCATCACCAACATCACCAACAGCGACTTGTGCCACAGGCGCCGGTTTTTGTACTCCACTACATGGTCAAAGCTGTGCTTGATAGTAGTGTGCAGCTCTTTTTTAAACAGCACACCCATGCCCAATAAAATGCCTAACCACGCCAGCAGAACCGGCGGCCCCATATGGGTAATAAACATATTGAAGTTGATACCAGCCGCGGAGCCGATCATCAGGTTCGGCGGATCGCCCACCAGAGTGGCCACACCACCTGTATCAGACAGCAGCGCCGCGGCCAGTAGATAGGGAATTGGCGACACCCCCATCGAGCGGCAGATCATAATAATCAGCGGTCCAAAGATAATCACTGTGGTGACGTTGTCGATCAGCAGTGAGATAACCGTAACCGCGGTGCCGAGCAGCACCAGCAGCTTAAGCTGCGAGCCTCCACTGATACGAGCCAGATATTGGGCGAGGTGATCAAAGCCCCCGGTGCTGATCATAATCGAGACAATCACCATCATAATCGCCAACAGGAACACCACATTCCAGTCGATCGCCTGCAGCGCCAATTGGGGCGAGTAAAAGCCAAAGTACTGCCCGACAATAATAATGGCGCCGGCGCCGGCCATGGCAAATTTGGCCCGTTCGATGCCATGGAACTGTTCGGTAAAAATGCCGAAAAATGTCAGGCCGAGAATCATCGCCGACGCTGTCATCGGCGTGGTTAATTCAATCATCTGTTAGTCCTTGATGTTGTTTGATTTGCTGTGGATACAAGATAGAC
The DNA here is from genome assembly GCA_023255165.1 of Porticoccaceae bacterium. Taxonomy (GTDB): domain Bacteria; phylum Pseudomonadota; class Gammaproteobacteria; order Pseudomonadales; family Porticoccaceae; genus HTCC2207. The sequence goes on from JALRJD010000157.1 coordinate 13,055, forward strand.
GCGCGAACGGCGTATTGCACAAACGCTTGCCGCGGCAAGAACCTGTCGCTGCGCGAACAACATAATTCATAGACAAGAATTGAAATTTTTACAGTTTTTTATGGGTGGAATCTGAGAATATGACCGCCTGGACGCTGAATAGCGATCACGGCTTAGCCGTTCAACGTAAAATCGCGGTTAAGCACTAGTCAGAGAGCGAGACACAAACATGATCAAAAGTATCAATCACATTGGCATCTCGGTTCAGGATATGGATCGTTCGCTGGCCTTTTATCGGGATATTTTAGGCATGGAAGTGCTGAACGCTGCCGAATACGACGACCAGCCGGTAGTGGATACCATTCTGGGTCTCAAAAATGCACGAGTAAAAGTGGTTATGGTCGGCATGGGCGGCGTCCGTTTCGAGTTGTTTGAATTCAGCCATCCCAAGCCGAAAGATCACCAACCTCAACAGCCGGTCTGCGAATACGGCATCAGCCATTTTTGTCTGCAAGTCGACGACCTGCATCAGGAGTACGAGCGACTTTTGGCAGCGGGTGTCAGCTTCCACTGTCCACCGCAAGAACTTGGCAAACCCGGAGCCTATGGCACTTATGCCCGCGATCCGGACGGCAATGTGTTTGAGTTGATTGAATTGCCCGACGGGCTGGATATAGCCGATTAGAAAAATTCGCTACTCAGCAACAAAAAAAATCCCGGCCAATGGCCGGGATTTTTATTAGGCTAAATGAATTGTTTAAAAGCGGTTAATCATCCAGCTCAACTTTTAGCGCTTCATAAACGCCCGCAGCATTGATCCTGGTTTTCACTTCAAACTTGTCAGACCCGGAAACCGCAGCCAGGAATGTCGCCTTGCTAACCGAGCGGTCGTAGAGTTCAAAGTAAGTTGTCGCAGTAAACTCAACGCGCACACCTCGAATAGTCACACCGGTGCTGTTAATGGTGCCATAACCCTCTAGCTCGCGCTCAGAGGAGCTCTGTTCGTCGCCGTCATACTGACTGTCGCTGGACTCCAGTTCAACTTTGATGACAACCAGCTGGCCGGCACTGTTGCGCAGCGCCTTGATCTCGACCACCGGATTAATCAGTGCGCTGGCGTCGTTGATAAACTGCGCCTGACTGACCAAAGCGAAGGTTTCGTAGAGCGTCGAGGCATTGAATATCAGACTGTAACCATTGTTTAAGCTGATGCCGTTGGCATCAATGGCAGTGATTGCACCTTTGATCACAAAGTCATAAACGGATAGCTGATCATCGCCGCTACTGCCGCTGTCCGAATCATCGCCAGAGGAACTGTAATCACCACTGGCATGTTCCAACTCAATTTTCAGCGCCTGCAATGTGCCATCGGCAAGTTGCGTAGTACGAACACTGACATAGGGCGATGCACTGGCTGCCGCGAGAAAGCTGGAGACTGTCACCAGTCGATCATTCAGCTCAAAAACCGTTGCCGCTGTAAATGCAATCTGGTTGCCATACAGGGTTACCGAGCTCTGTGAAATCTGCGTGGCAATGCCTTCCAGTTTGAGACCGCTGCGATCGCTGTCGCTGTAATTTCGGTAGTCATCCGTATCCTGATAATCACTGTAATTACCGTCGTTATCAGTGTGGTATTCACCGGCTTCATTGCGCAGATAACCATCATCGTCAGCGTAATAGGCGACGCCATTGATTGTGGTGCCGGCGCCAACAAAATCGTCGAGATCGTTATCGCCGCTGTCGCGTTCAAGGCGATAGGCAATCAACTGTGTGCCATCAAACTGGCCACTGACATCGACGTAGTCGCCAATCGCCAACTGCGCAATACTCAACTTGCGATAGATGCCGGTTTCATCCTCCAACTGACTGGTGGACTGGATCAGCACTGTCACGCCGGCCACTTCAACAGTACTTGCCAAGGTGTCAATCGCGGTGATAAGCCCCTCGACTTCAAGGTTGGATGGTGCGCGCACATAGGCTTTTGAAACCAACAGTGTCGAGCCATCATCCGAGCGGACACCGCGCACTGACAGTCGGGCTTCAAGTGCTATATCTGTGTCATCACCACCGATATACAGCGTGTCGCTGTCGGCCTGAATAGCGTAACCATTAATGCTGAAGTGAGATGCATCGGTGTATTCTGTCACCACACCTTCGAGGGAAATCTCGGTATCAGCCGTTAAGTCATCATTGACATAACCACCGGACAGACCGTAGTCGCCCTGTCGCGATTCCACCTCAATATAGCTGGCAACCAACACACCGCTATTGTCGAGAGCACCGCGCACTTCAATCCATTGATTTACCGTGGCATTAAAGCCATTGTTGATACCGGTATAGTTAATTTGCTGAGTACCAATATTGAGCGTAGAGGTCGCCGCACTGACGGCCGTAACCACACCCTCAACCTTGTACAGAGCAACGCTACCGGAGATATCCTTATCGATTCGGGTTGCCAGCAAGCTGCCATCCGCCTGATCAAAACCGGAAATATCCAGCACATCATTGAGCGCAATATCAGACAGCTCCGCAACGCTGAAGTTATTACCAAAAACCGTATCATTGTTGACGTGAACCGTTCTGCCGAGAACAGTAACCGTTCCCGCGGCAGGGTTAATCGCACCCACAGTGCCGACCAGATCAACATCAAAGATAACCGTCTGGGCAACACCGGTTACGCCATCGTCATTGATAGTGCCGCGAATCCAGATGACATCGCCAACCTCAAGATCCTGCTCCGCATTGGGCAGATCATCGAGATCGCCATTAACAAATTCCGCGTCGGTGGTTTCGTACTTTACGCCGTTGATATAAATCGAACCAAAAGAGCTGATCACGCCGCTGCTCAGCGCCTGGCTTTGCACCACTACGCTGGTCGCAGTGTCGCAGACACCATCGCCATCCGTATCCGTGCTTCCAGTTGCATCCAGTGGGCAAGCATCGTCGGCATCGGCAACGCCGTCACCGTCGTCATCTATATCGGCGTTATTGCCTATACCGTCGCCGTCTGTATCCAGTGTTTCGGTCTCGTCCAGCGGGAATGCATCATCGGCGTCGGCAACACCGTCGTTATCATCGTCGGTGTCGGCATTGTTGCCGGTTCCATCACTGTCTGTGTCCAGTGTTTCAGACCCGTTTAGTGGGAAAGCATCATCCGCATCAGCAACACCGTCGTTGTCATCATCACTGTCATTGGCATCATTGACGCCATCAGAATCGGAATCCAAACCAGAATAAGAATCATCGCTGTCTGAACCGGATCCCCCTCCGCCGCCACAACCGGTTAAAACCAGTATCAGGCTGAGCATTAACATGCGTGCCAGTATTGTTATATTCATTTTTTATTTCTCATTAGCCATTTACGAGCGCTCACAGTACCAGCGGTTTCTTAACTGAAGCTTAAGGCCAGAAATAAAAAGAGCCTCTATTTATAGGCTCTTTGCGTTTTTGGAATCTGCAGTGTTCATTGCACAATCCTCTCCAGGTCGGGCCTGGATAATTAAGCTCGGGCTCGCAACAGCCGACCCATGGCGGTTTTGCCCAGCTCGCCGGAAAAGGCATTGTCTTCCCAGGCGGATTGACCGCCAATCATCACCAGATTGACCACGCCGTCGGAACGGTTGACCAGTTGCTCGTGGCTGAACTCTTCGCGGAAGACTCGCTGCACATTTCTCTCGCCGTCGTAAGCGGCAAGTTTTTTCGGATCGATCAAAATCAGGTCGGCGATATCACCTTGATTGATAGTGCCGCCCTCAACCCCGAAAACATCGGCGGCATCTTTGGTCAGGCGCTTGACCATATAACTGACATCGGCATCGCCGCCCTGGGCCGCCAATTGCAAGCTGCGCAGGTTAACGTCGTAAAACGCCATATTGGTCAGGTGGGCGCCGCTGTCATTAAAACCGGGCAGCAGATTGGGGTGCATCAATAACTCGCGCACCGTTTTCATATCGCGGTTGGCGGTAACCGTGCTCCAGCTCAGATCGTTGTCGAAGCTGCGCAACATCTGCAACATAAAGTCGCCTTCGTCGGCAATCCAGAGGAAATCCGTTTCGATTAAATCGCGCTCGACCTCGCTGAGGGTCTCCTGCAACTGGCCATGTTTAAATGCCAGAATACGATCAAACAGCATCTGGAATGTCATTCCCTGCCAGCCGCTGTGAGGGCAGCGATCAATGTTCATATCCGCCAGGGTGCGATTAAAGGCGTAGTCTTCGAGATTGATTTTGCGCTTTAGCCGGGCCAGGCTCCAACCCTGCTTGCCCTTCATCCACATCGCTTTAAAGGACTTGGCATAATCCGGGTCATTGAGAATTTGCAGCCGCTCGGCGCGATTTTCGAGATCGGTTTCATTGAGCCGGCGCAGCTCGGGAATTTCTTCTGCCAGCGGTGTCACGGCGCCGTCGGCCCAAACCTTGAACGGTGCGCCCAGCGCCTGCATATGAAATTCGCCCTGAACCAAACGCGAGTTAAGAATGCTGGCGAGTCGTTTGGCGAGACCGGATATGCGCCAGTTATTGGCGATATCCAACGCCGCAACCACGGTGGTTTTTAGCGGTTTGCCATAGAGCCGGCCGCTGGTCAGCAAGAAGGTTTTCAGGGTGCCGATAACACTGTCTTTGGGCGGCGTCGCCTGCCACACCGCGCCCGCTTCGCGCACCACCTGGGCCAGCTGCTTGATCTCCGGGAACTTGGCGAACTGGGTCGGAATGGTTTTCTCGCAATGAGGTTGCGCGGCCAGATAGTGGAATGGCAGCGCGTCGGTGGAAAAGCCCACATAGCCCTGTGCCAGCGCATCGCGCAAGCTGCTCTTCATCTGCTCCAGCTCGGCGGCCGTGGGGTCGCGGCTGATGCTGTCATCAAAACCCATCACATCGATGCGCAACATAGAGTGAGGGAACAGCACTGCCACGTTGGGGCCCAGGTTGAGCTGCTCGAGATGGTTGAGATAGTCGCCGGGATTGTCCCAGTCGACATTGTCGGCGCAGTTGCGCAGCACATGTTTGGGGATATTTTCGACCCGCGCATAACAGCTGACAATCGGGTCGTTGATACCGTCGCGCTGGGCGCCGAAGGCCAATCCCAGACTGCAGTTGGCGATCACCACCGAGGTGGTGCCGTGGCGCGTTGATTCGGGCAGGCCCGGCGCGATCTCAAGCTCCAGATCATAGTGCGTGTGAATATCAAACAGCCCGGGCATCAGCCATAGACCGGCGGCGTCGATCACCCGGCTGGCGCTGCTGGCGTCCAGATTGGCACCACGGGCGACAATGCGCTTGCCGGCGATGGCCACATCTTCAACCACCGCGGGCTCGCCATTGTTAAAGACCTTGGCATTTTTGATCAGGGTATCGATCTGGACTGGCTGTGCTTGGCTCATTTTTTGTTCTCGTTTTTTATTCTGTTTCTTACGGCTGGCTTTGCAGCTGTCTGTGGGTCTGGTTGATGCCATGGTAGGGCGAGCATATTATTTTTATTATCTCTGCTCATTGGTGCTCTCTTTTTTAAAACGGTTGGTTAGCCGCTAATTATTGGGCGCTTTTGGCTAAGCGCCTATTGCTGCTGTAGCTCCCATTGCGTAATCAGCTCGCTGGTATCCTGCTGCCAGGGGTGAAAGCCTTCACGGAAAAATGCTTTATAGGGCGCCCAGGCACCACGCAGCAGGCCCTGCTTGCCAAACAGAAAGCGCATCCCGGAGAGCCAGACCCTTGGGCTCCAGAGTTTGCCGTCTTTCTTGAGAATATGGCGCACGCCGTGAAGAATATCCCAGGTTAGCAAAATGGTGCTGCGGCGCATGGCGGCGCGGCGCATCTTTTCAGTGCCACCCAACGCGCGATAGACATCAAAGGCCACCGCCTTGTGTTCCATCTCTTCCACCGCATGCCATTGCCAGAGTGCCACCATGGCTGGATCGGCGTTGGCAAACAGCTGCGGATCGCCGAGCGCCTTTTCGGCTAACACGGCGGTTAAATGTTCCACCGCCACGGTGCCTGCCAACTGTTCCCGCGCCGGGACATTCTTTTTGACCCAGGCCATGCGTCGACGCAGAGGCGCTTCAAGCTGTTCAAGATCGTAGCCACGCTGGGCGCAGAGCAGTTCGTTGTAATGGTTGTGCTCGCGAAGATGCACCGCTTCCTGACTAAAGAAGTGGCGCATATCCGCTTGCAGTTTGGGGTCGCTGATGCGGTCGCGGTAGTGACGCACCGAGTTGATAAAAAACTGCTCACCGAGAGGAAAGGTGATCGACATGGCGTTAAACCAGGCCGTGGCGAAAACGTCGTTGTTCATCCAGTCGCGTTTCAGCGCGTCGGCCAGGTCGTGCTGGCGGTTGCGCGGTTGTATCGCGACCTTTTGCGGCGTGTAGGACTGAGCTGCATCGGTCACTTCTCTCCCCTCCCCGTTTTAATCAGTCGCGGTGACTTATATTCTCTCGATAATAATCGCTGGAGCCATGCCGCCACCGGCACACATGGTGATCAGCCCGCGCTTGAGCTCGCGACGCTCCAGCTCATCGAGCATGGTGCCAATCAGGATCGCGCCAGTTGCACCAATCGGATGGCCCAACGCCATAGCGCCACCATTAACATTGACTGTGTCGCGGTCGAGTTCGAGATCGCGAATAAACTTCTCGGCGACCACGGCGAACGCTTCGTTGATTTCCCACAGATCAATGTCATCTTTAGTCAGACCAGCACGCTCCAGCACGCGCTTGGCCGCCGGCACAGGGGCGTTGAGCATCAACGCCGGGCAGTCGCCCATATTGCAGTAGGCAACCACTTTGGCGCGCGGTTTCCAGCCCTGCCTGGTGGCATAGTCTGGCGAGGCCATCAACAGCGCCGCGGCGCCGTCAACCACACCGGACGAGTTGCCCGCGTGATGCACATGCTTTACTTCAACGTCCGGATATTTCACCGCCATCAACTTGGCATAGGTGGTGCCCTTCTCATCCAGCGGCATATGGGCCATCTTTTCAAAAGAGGGGTTGAGCTGGGCCAGGCTTTCCATAGTGGTGCCTGGACGCGGGAATTCATCTTTGTCCAGCGCCAATGTGCCGTCGTCGTGATAGACCGGCACCAGGCTTTTGTCGAAGTGGCCATTTGCGATGGCGTGGGCGGCGCGCTGCTGGCTGACCACAGCCAACTGGTCGAGGTCTTCCCGCGAAATACCTTCGATGGTAGCGATGGTGTCGGCACAGATGCCCTGGTGTGACTGGCCGTAAAGCTCGCGCAGATGTTCATTGCCCGAGTCAACAAAAGCGCCCATTTCGGCGGCGACGCGGCCGTAGCCAGACATCATTTCACAGCCCCCGGCAATCACCAGATCTTCCATACCAGACATAATCGAGGCGGCGGCCATATTGGCGGTGGTGATGCCTGAACCACAAAAGCGATCGAGAGTGACGCCACTGGAAGTGATGTCATAACCTGCATCAAGCGCCGACATGCGGCCCATATCGTTGCCATTCTGCCCGCGCTGCACATTACAACCCCAGATAACATCAGCCACATCTGCGGTGTTGATATTGTTACGCTCGGCCAGTGCTTTCAACACGGTAGCGCCAAGGCGCTGCGGGTGAATTTCAGTGAGGGCGCCGCGGCCCGGCTTGCCAATGCCACGGGGTGTGCGGCAGGCATCGATAATCCATGCTTCAGTCATTGCGTTGTTATCCTTTATACAGAGGTCTTTTGGGGTGTTAGCGGTCTAGATTATTCGGCGTTTCGGACCGATGCAAAGTATTGTTGTGACCCATTGTCCGTGCTCGCCGGTTTGCCGAGAGCAAAAAAACCAAGACCGATCAGGCGGTTGCATCAACAGCGTCAATAAATTAGTGTATTGGCATTATTTGTGTCAATATATTTTCAGATCGCGGCAATCATAAAAACAACACATAGAACCAGAACAGAAATAGAATAAAACCAAAAGAGAAGCAGATGAAAATACTCAGAACCCCGGATCACTGTTTTGCCAATATCCCCGACTACCCGTACCAGCCCCATTACACAGTGGTGAAAACTGACGACGGCACTGACCTTCGAATTCACCATATAGATGAGGGGCCAAAAGATGGCCCGGTGATTCTCTGTATGCATGGCCAGCCGGTGTGGAGCTACCTCTATGCGCGGATGATTCCATTTTTGGTCAAAGCCGGCATTCGGGTCATTGCCCCCGATCTGCCCGGGTACGGTAAATCGGACAAGCCGGCGGCACTGGAAGATTACAGCTATCAGCGTCAGGTCGACTGGATGAACCAATGGCTGGTGCAAAATGATTTTACCCGGCTGACTTTTTTCGGTCAGGACTGGGGCGGCCTGATTGGTCTGCGGATGGTTGCCGACAACGGTGACCGTTTTGAGCGCGTGGCAATTGGCAACACCGGGCTGCCCTACAATCCTGATGTGCCGCAGGCTGTTGTCGACGAGGTCAAAGCCTTTCGCAACAGTCCGCAAAAATTAAATCTGTTTTCAATGATGCGCCAGGTGCGCAAGATGAATGGTCTTGGCAGCAAAACCCCGTCACCGCGCGATGCCTCGCAGACACCTGACCCCTATGCCAGCGTCAGGCTGTTTGCCTACTGGCAAAAATATACCTGGCAGACCCGCGATGTGCCCGCCGGTATTATCAGCTCATCGCAGATGGAAAAGCGCAACCCTTTGGCCATGGGGCTTGAGCTGTTGATGGGTGCGGTCGGGCTGCGCAGCATTTCCCCGTTCCGCACCCAGCTGTCGAAAATCTACGAAGCGCCGTTCCCCGACCCGGACTATAAAATGGCGGTGCGAGCCATGCCTACACAGGTGCCATCGATGCCCGACCAGTCACTGGCCGCGCAGAAAAAAGCCTGGGACTTTTTTGAGCAATTTGAAAAACCTTTTCTGTGCGTGGGCGCAGGCAATGATCCAATCACCAATGGCTTTGAAAAACTGTGGCTGGCAAAAGTGCCAGGCAGCAAAGGTCAGCCTCACCAGATGATTGGTGGCGGCCATTTCTTTCAGTGGTCAAAGGCTGAAACCTTATCCGCGATATTGGCTGATTTTATTCACAAAAATAGTGCAGACTAAGTGCCAGCTAAATCTGCCATAGGAGACTATTTGTGAATCAGCCAGCTGAAAACAGGTCAGGGGAAAATCGTCCAAAGGGGCACCAGCTCGTGGAGAATGCATCAGCCGGGCCTGAGCAATGGCGTCAGCGCGGTGAGTATATCAACCTGCTCGGTCAGTCGATTTTTACCCTCGACGAAGGCGATCATCAGCGGCCAACCATTTTAATGATTCACGGCTTCCCC
>JALRJD010000223.1 GCA_023255165.1 Porticoccaceae bacterium
ACCAAGACACGGACTTTTAGGCAAACGCCAATGTCGGGAGTGGCATTGGAAAATGGAAGTATAGGTGACACGGTGAGTCATAAACTGCAAGACCTGGAGCTCGATCTCACACCAGACCAAGAGGTGCTGGGTGATCGTGACAAGCTCGAGATTGAGGGACTTATTTTGGATATGACAGCCGCTGGCGCCGGTATTACAAACGCCGAAATCAAACAACTCTACAAAGATACATCCGACGAACTGCGCCGCTTGCTGGTGCGCAAGCTCGGTGACGAAGAGGGCGCCGAGGCGCTCGCTCAGGATGCCTACCTCAAACTGCTGCGAATCAAACACAACCAGGATGTTGGTGACCTGCGCCGCTATCTGTTCAGTATGGCCGTGCGGCTGGCGCTGAATGTGTTGCGCAAGCGCAAGATGGATAGCCAATATTACGGCTGCCGGGAAAAGGCTGAACCGCGTTCAAGCAAAGACAGCTGTGCCTACCGCGTGTTGCTCGACGAACTCAAGCAGGAAACCTTGAAAGAAAGCATCACCCAGTTGCCGGAGAAGACGCGCTATATTTTTCTCTCGCACGAGTTCAAGCATCAGGACAAGCAGGAAATTGCCGGGCAGCTTGGTGTTTCCGAGGCGGTGATCGACACTCATATCGATTGCGCAAAGGGACAGCTGAAAAAGGCGCTAAGTGAATTTGATCTGGTCCACCAGTGATAGGGTCAGGTCAACCGTCCTCTGATGACTAAAACGTCCGAAGTTGAAAGCTTCTATACCGCGCTCAAAGAGCTCGAGCCCTGGGCGCTTGACGAACTTAAATGTATTGAAAAGCAGTTTGCCGCTCAGGCCAATGCCGAGGCGGCAAGAGAAGCGGAACTGTCGAGTTTGAGACAGTCAGGTTCCCAGGAAAATCACGGCTTGATAGGCTTTCTCTGCGGGCTGTTTTGTGGCCTGGCTATCTCCGGTTTGATCTTTCTGATCTGGGTGCCCACCCTTAATTAAGTCGATATCCTTTTTCTGTGCTTAGTCGTCTTCGTACTCGGTGTTAACCACAACCACATCCACCTCCAGCCCCGAGATTACCCGTTCAGCGGTATTGCCGCGGCGCGTCTCGGTTTGTCCGGTCTGTCCCATAGTGCCGATTATCACCAGATCCGCATGAATTTTTTCTGCGGTTTCAGCCACGGCTTCGTCTGTATAACCCTGCACCACATGTATATTTTTTGATGGCAGGCCGGTCTCTCTGGCCAGTTTGCCGCGGTCCGGATAATTCATCGAATTTCTGTAGGCATTGACCACATGCAAGTCGGCGCCATAGTGCTCTGCCAGCCATTTGCCGCGAGCGAGGATGTTGGCATTTAACAGCTTTTGCTGATCGCGAATGGCCTGAAAATTAACCGCCGCCAGAATCACCTTCCGCTGTTCGACTGATCCGGGCCGCACCAGCATAACCGGGCAGGTCGCTTTTTTTAGCACCTTCCATTTTGATTCACTAAAGTCGAGCTGCAGCATATTTTTTTTCTTCTTCTGGATCGGCATATAGATCACATCCGCACCAAAACGGTTGGCCGACTTGAGAATCGACCGTTGCCATTCGCTGGACCAACAAATCTCAACCTGATATTCCAGTCCCGCCTTTTTTAACGGGCTGTAAATTTCATTTTCAAACCACTGGCTGTCTCTAAACAGCGCATCATTGCTCGAGCTGGTATCAACAATTTCGTTATCCACCGCAAAGAACAGATGCAGCTGCGGCGGAACCTTGCGAAATGCCGACGTGATAATGGCTCTTTGCAGAGCAAGGTGTTTTTTTGCGGTTGGATCGATAACGACAAATACATTTTCTTTGTGGGACTTCATCTCTTGCTCCATAAGGATGATTAATTTTCAGCGCACTATGCGCCAGGCAGATGTTGGTTTTATGACAATGGAAATATAGTACAAAGCCACGGCCGGGACCGAATAACAGTCGGCGCGGGAAGAGACTAAAAGTGTGCGGTTGACCTAAAGCTGATCCAAATCAGTTCCAAATCAGAAAGCCCATTTATGTCAGCCCGGTTGCGAACAATCAATAGCCTCACTTACACTGCAGTCTGGCGTTTAATTGCCGACCGAGATCAGCACAACAATAATAAACGCGCGCCAATGCAGGTAGTCGTCACTGCCGCGGACGCAAAAAAGGTGATCAGCCCCGTGAAACCATCCCAACCCTATCTGCAGGTTAGCGCATCGCTGGCTGCCGCTGTTGTCAGTGTCGATATTAAGCCTGGCGACCAGCTGCGCAAAGATCAGCAGCTGATAATCCTTGAATCCATGAAAATGCAAACCGCAGTGACCGCGCCTGACAATAGTGTCGTCAAGTCCGTGGCGGTGGCGGTCGGGGATACTGTTCAGGCAGGGCAGCTGCTCTGTGAAGTGATGGTGGTTGAGTCAGACTCGGAACAGGGTGAAATAGCGGTTGCCAGCAGTCCAATATCGGGCGACCCGCTGACACAGCTGCTAACCCAGTTGGCCTATACCTCCGATGACATGCGCACAGATGCGGTGGCGCGCCGTCATGCCAAAGGCTATCGCACTGCGCGGGAAAATCTTGCCGATCTCTGTGATGAAAACTCCTTTGTCGAGTATGGCCAGCTGGCGGTGGCGGCACAGCGCGATCGTAAAGATGCCGAGGCTTTAAAAACCGATACCGCCGCTGATGGTGTGATTACCGGCCTGGCAACCATTAACTGCGTCGAGTTTGGCGAACAGGCCAGTCAGGTTGCGGTGATCGTTAACGATTACACTGTGCTGGCTGGCACCCAGGGCTATTTTCATCATCGCAAGATTGATCGCATCCTTGCACAGGCGGAAAAGGCCAGTCTGCCGGTGGTGATGTACACCGAAGGGGGTGGCGGTCGACCCGGAGATACAGATGTGAGAGTGCAAATCGCCGGGCTCGATGTCCCCAGCTTTGCCAGTTGGGCTAGCCTTAGCGGTCGGGTGCCGTTGATCGCCGTCAATAATGGTTACTGTTTTGCCGGCAATGCCGCGCTGTTTGGCTGTGCCGATATTCGTATCGCCAGCAAGACTTCCTGGATTGGCATGGCCGGCCCGGCAATGATTGAAGGCGGCGGGCTTGGCAGCTTTGCCCCCACGGATATTGGGCCGATCGAGGTTCAGGCCCGCAATGGTGTTGTTGATCTGGTCGCTGATGATGAAGCCCATGCCACCCGGCTGGCGCAACAGTGTTTGGGCTATTTTCAAGGTGATAAGCAGACCTGGGAGTGCGCCGATCAGACACGGCTGAGAGCAATGATGCCGGACGATAGGCGCTACGCTTATGATATTCGCGGCATTATTCAGCAGCTGGTG
>JALRJD010000231.1 GCA_023255165.1 Porticoccaceae bacterium
GTGTAACCGCCCATTTCCTGAGCAATCTGCATCACCTGCTCCTGATACAGAATAATCCCGTAGGTTGGCTCCAGAGCCGGCTTAAGGCAGTCGTGCTGATATTGCGGATGCGGGTAGCTGACCTCGGCGCGACCCTTTTTACGGTTGATAAAGTCATCCACCATGCCCGATTGCAGCGGGCCGGGACGAAACAGCGCCACCAGTGCCACGATGTCCTCAAATCGATCGGGCCCAAGTTTGCGGATCAGCTCTTTCATGCCCCGGGATTCAAGCTGGAACACCGCGGTGGTCTCGCCGCGCTGCATCAATTCATAGGTTGCTTTGTCGTCGAGAGGAATCCGCTCGATCTCCAGCAACTCTTCACCGGCGGCGGCACGATCGGCGTTAATCATGCGCACCGCCCAATCGATAATGGTCAGGGTGCGCAGGCCAAGAAAGTCAAACTTGACCAGACCGGCGTCCTCGACATCGCTCTTGTCAAACTGTGTCACCACCCCGCCACCGGACTCATCACAATAGATCGGCGAGAAATCGGTAATCTCGGTTGGCGCAATTACCACACCACCGGCGTGCTTGCCGCAGTTGCGCGAGATACCTTCCAACTGCAGCGCCATACTCCAGATTTCAGCGGCTTCTTCATCCTGCTCGAGGAATTCCCTAAGTGTCTCTTCCTGTTCAACCGCCTTTTCAAGAGTCATGCCCACTTCAAAGGGAATCAACTTGGAGAGTTTGTCCGCCAGGCCATAGGATTTACCCTGCACCCGTGCAACATCGCGCACCACCGCTTTCGCCGCCATGGTGCCGAAGGTGACAATTTGAGATACCGCATTGCGGCCATACTGTTCCGCCACATAGGCGATTACCCGGTCACGCCCCTCCATACAGAAGTCGATATCGAAATCCGGCATCGACACCCGCTCCGGATTAAGGAAGCGCTCAAACAGCAGATCGTATTCGATCGGGTCGAGATCGGTGATTTTCAGCGCGTAGGCAACCAGCGAGCCAGCACCGGAACCACGCCCGGGGCCAACCGGAATATCGTTGTTTTTTGCCCAGCGGATAAAGTCCATCACAATCAGGAAATAACCGGGAAATCCCATCTGAATAATAATATCCAGCTCAAACTTCAGTCGCGCATAGTACTGCTCGCGCAGCTCCGGAAAATTATCGGCACTGGTATCAAATAAAAATTCAAGACGTTCCTGCAGTCCTTGCTCGGATTCGCTGACAAAAAATTCATTGACCGTCATCCCCTCGGGAATCGGGTAATCGGGCAGAAAATATTCCCCCAAGCGCAACTCAATCGAGCAGCGCCTGGCAATCTCAACGCTGTTTTCAAGCGCCTCGGGAATATCGGCAAACAGCTCGGCCATCTCTTCGGCTGTGCGCAGATACTGCTGTTCGGAGAAACGCCGCTCACGGCGTGGATCATCCAGTGCGCGCCCTTCGTGAATGCATACTCGCGCCTCATGGGCTTCGAATTCGTCTCTGGAAATAAAGCGCACATCGTTGGTCGCCACCACCGGGCAGCTGTACTGGCTGGCCAGCTCGACGGCGGCGTGCAGATAATCCTCCTCATCAGCACGACCGGTGCGCTGCAGCTCGAGATAAAAGCGATCTCCAAACAGCTTCATATACTCTTCAAGCGCTGCCGCCGCGTCCGCCTGACGTCCGGAGACCAGGGCCACGCCGATATCGCCGCCGCGGCCGCCAGACAGTGCAATCAGACCATCGCTGTACTCGGCCAGCCAGGATTTACGAATATAGGGCACGCCCTGCCGCTGCCCTTGCTGATAGGCTTTGGAGATCAGTTTGGTGAGATGGGCATAGCCGAGCTGGTCTTTAACCAGCAGCAGCAACTGGGTTGGACTGCCCTCGCCGCTTTCATCGAGCACCAGAAAGTCAGCGCCGAGAATCGGTTTGACACCGGCCGCCTGAGTGGCCTTGTAGAATTTAACCGCGGCAAAGAAATTATTGAAGTCGGTCAGGGCAACCGCGGGCATACCCTGTTCGGCAACAGCTTTAGCCAGCGGCTTGATTCGCACCAACCCGTCAACTAACGAGTACTCAGAGTGCAGCCTTAGATGAACAAATGATGGTGTAGCTATCAGAGTTTTCCTTTACTTAGCAGGTGAGTCGCATCGACACCATAGTGGGTAAAGCTGTCTTTCATCAGATCAAATACCGTGCCGTCAAATTCGGGAATCGATTTATCGGATTCGCCGATTGGCTCGACCCGCTCGCCCCACTTGATAATTCCGGCGCCACAGGTCAGTCCGGCGCCAAAGGTTGCTGTCAGTATAGTCATACCCGGCTTGACTCTGCCCTCTTCCAGAGCATCGCAGAGCGCCAGTGGGATCGAGGCGGCCGAGGTGTTGGCATATTCATCAATTGCCACCACCACTTTCTCCATGGGGAAATCGAGGCGTTTGGCTAAGGTCTGGATAATTCTGATATTGGCCTGATGGGGAACAAACAGATCAATATCATCCGGCGTCAAGCCCTGCTTTTCTAGCACATCGGTGATCGCATCGGACATGCCCTTGACCGCGCTTTTAAAAATTTCCTGACCCTCAAAGTTGAGCGAGATAAAAATATCATCGGTCAGGTGGGCCGGCGACATGCCCCAGTTGGGTAGATGCAGGCACTCTCTGCTGTTGGGTACACAACTCATCTTGCCGGCCAGCAATCCACTCTCTTGCCCCGATGCTTCAATCACCACCGCGCCTGCGCCATCACCAAACAGAAAACAGGATTCGCGCTTGTTCCAATCCATGGCCAGAGAGATGCGCTCGGCGCCAATCACCAGAGCCTTGTTAATAGAACCGGACTTGATCATATCAGTGGCTGAGTTAAGGGCGTAAAACCAGCTGGTGCAGGCGGAGTTGAGATCAAAGGCGGCGGCTTTGGTGGCGCCCAATTGATTCTTGATATAGCTGGCGGTGTTCGGGCAGATCTCTTCAGGCGTGGTGGAACCCAGAATCACCAGATCAATCTCCTCCGCGTCCACACCGGCGGCCGCCAGCGCGCGTTCTGCCGAAAGCCAGGCCATTTCGCCGGTAGACACATGGCTGTAGTGGCGCTGACGAATACCTGACCGGGAGTAGATCCACTCATCACTGGTATCGACAATTTTGGCCATATCATCATTGGTCATCAGCAGAGGTGGGGCATATTTTCCCCAACCGGTAATCTGTGCATATCTCAAGGTAATCCCCTTAGTCGGTGACGGCTGGTTTTTTTTATTATTCTATACGGGTCGCGACGTTCATCGCCGGCAATAACAGCGCTTAAGTATATCGACTAAAACCGACTCGGCCTAATCAAAAAGGCTGACTTGCGACAATTCAAGTTGCTCGCGCACCGGCGCAAAGGATCGCCGATGAATTGGAGTGGCGCCCTTGCGATTCAGCGCCTCAAGATGCTGCGGCGTGCCATAACCTTTATTGGCGGCAAAACCATAGCCAGGATAGGTTTCGTCGAAGGCTTTCATCTCGGCATCGCGAACGACCTTGGCAATAATCGATGCAGCGCTGATTACCTCGACACGACCATCGCCTTTAACCACCGCCTCGCCGCGGTACTCCCACTGCGGCAGCCGGTTGCCATCCACCGCGACAAAATCAGGCTGCTGGCGCAAGCCGAGCACCGCCCGGCGCATCGCCATCAGCGTCGCCTGCAGAATATTGAAGCGATCAATCTCCTCAACCGACGCGCGGGCCACCGACCAGCAGAGCGCACGGCTTGTGATATCGGCATAGAGATTTTCCCGCTGACGACTGGAGAGCGCTTTGGAATCGGCCAGCCCTTCGATACCGTGGTTATCAGGCAGAATCACCGCCGCGGTCACCACATCACCGGCCAGTGGGCCACGCCCTACTTCATCGACACCGGCGAGCCATTTGATATTGGCGGGGGGCGACCAGGGTTTCATTGTTCAACCAGTGCGCGGATTGCCGCCGCGGCGCTGTCACCAGAAGCAAGATTAATCTGCTTGTAGAGTTCTGCAAAGCGCTGCTCGAGGGCTGCTCGCGCCGTGCTGGTCAACGCTTCGCCAACCGCCGCGCTGAGATTTTCCAGCGTCGCCTGATGTTGAATAAATTCCGGCACCAGCATCTCGCCGGCAAGCAGATTGGGGATCGAGGCAAAGGGCGTTTTGATAAACGGCCGCACCAGTTTGTAGGTAAGGTTGCCGAGCCGGTAGCTGACCACCATGGGCTTTTTCAGCAGCATGGCTTCCAGCGCGGTGGTGCCGGATGCCAGCAACACCGCATCGGCCGCTTCCATCGCCAGCAGCGACTGCTGCTCGATCAGCTTGACCTGTAACTCGGGGTAAGCGGCGAGTATCTCTGAGAGTTGCCGGTGACGATCACTATTGGCGGCGGGAATCACAAACTGCAATTCAGAATTGCTCTGCCGCAAGACGCGGGCAACATCAAGAAAAAGCTCCGCCATCAATGCCACCTCGCCCGCGCGGCTGCCCGGCATAATGGTCAGGGTTGGCCGTTCGCTGTCGAGCCCGAGCGTCAGCCTTGCCCCACGACTGTCAGGCTCACGGGGAATCTGTCCGGCCAGCGGATGACCGACAAAGGCGACTGGCACGCCGTGTTCAACGTAAAACGCCTTCTCAAATGGCAACAGGGTCAACATCAGATCGACGCTGCGCTTGATGCCTTTGATACGCCCCTGCCGCCAGGCCCAGACTGAGGGGCTGACATAGTGCACAGTTTTAATCCCGGCGCTGTGCAGCGCCTTGGCAATACCCAGATTAAAGTCGGGGGAATCAATACCAATAAATGCGGTGGGTCGGCTGATTTTGTAGCGATTGACAATATCCCGACGGATGCCGAGCAACTCGGGCAGGCGTTTAAATGGTTCGACAAATCCCATCACCGAGAGTCGATCCATCTGATGGTGTGAGACAAAGCCCTCGGCAATCATTTTCGGGCCGCCAATACCTTCAAAACAGGCATCGGGAAACAGCCGTTTGAGGGCGCGAATCAAATCCGCGCCAAGCGTGTCGCCGGAGGCTTCGCCGGCAACCATGGCAAATACTGGGGCTGAGCGAGACATGGCTTAGCGGATAATGCCGCGGGTGGAATTCTTGAGGGAGTTTAAAAACAGCATAATCGCTGGATCGTCGCCCAACTTGGTGATGGCTTCAATGGCCTCATCCAGCTTCAGTCCGCGACGATAGAGCAGTTTGTAAGCCTGATTGGCCAGTGCGATCTGATCCGCGCTAAAGCCGCGGCGCTTGAGACCCTCGCGATTGATCGTGCGCGGCTCAGCCGGGCTGCCAAAGGCGGTCACAAAGGCCGGGATATCGTGGTAGACAAATGCCGCGGGGCCAACAAAACAGTGGGCGCCTATGTGCACAAACTGATGCACCAGCGCATAACCGGAGAGAATCGCCCAGTCACCCACATAGACATGGCCGGAGATACTGGCGTTGTTGACCATGATAACATTGTCGCCAATCACACAGTCGTGGCCGATATGGGCATAGGCCATCAGCAGGTTATTGTTGCCAATCACCGTTTCACTGTTGTCCTGAACCGTGCCGCGATGAATGGTGACACCTTCGCGAATCACATTGTTGTCGCCGATCACCAGCCAGGTTGCCTCGCCCTTGTATTTCAGGTCGGGCGTGTCATCGCCAATTGTCGAGAATTGATAAATCCTGTTACCGGCGCCGATTTTGGTCGGACCTTTAATCACCACATGGGAGGCGATTTCACAGCCCTCGCCAATCTCGACATCCGCGCCAATCATCGTCCACGGGCCAATGGTAACGTTGTCAGCTACTTTGGCGGTTGGATCGATAACGGCACTGGGGTGAATCACTGGACTTTGTCTCTATCCTGGTAGGCACACAGCAGTGTCGCTTCGCATGCGAGTTTGCCATCCACCGTGGCGCGGGTTTCAAAGCGCCAGATATTGCGTTTAACCGCCACCACTCTGGATTCCAGCATAAGCTGATCACCAGGCGTTACCGGACGCTTAAAGCGCACCTTGTCGACACCGGCAAACAGGTAGAGCTTGCCATCATCGGCGGTGGTGTTGGTGGTTTTAAAACCGAGAATGCCCGAGGCCTGGGCCAGGGCTTCAATCATCATCACGCCGGGAAAGATCGGCGCACCGGGAAAGTGGCCGTTAAAGACATCCTCATTGGTGGTGATATTCTTGTAGGCGAGAATGCGCTCTCCTTCAACCAACTCCAGCACGCGATCAACCAACAGCAGCGGATAGCGGTGCGGTAGTATCTGCATAATCTGGTTGATATCCAATGCGCCGCTGGCTTCTTTATTCATATTGTTCTCTGTCATCATGCTTCCCACAAAAATCGGTTTTATCTGTTGTACTGGTTGTCGGCAGAGACCATGCCCACAACACATAATTTTTGTATTACTAGTCTTTTTCGAGTTCTTTAATTCGTCGCGCCATACTGTCCAGCTGCGACATACGAACTGCATTTTTGCGCCACTCTCTGGTCGTCATCATCGGCGTCCCGGAGGAATAGGAACCGGGTTTGCTAATAGATTTGGTGACGGTCGCCCGCGCAGTGACCGTGACATTATCACAGACGTGAACATGGCCAACCAGACAGGCATCGCCTGCCAAAATACAGTTTTTGCCCAGACTCGAACTACCCGAAATTCCCACATAAGCGGCCAGTGCACAGTTATCGCCAATAACCACGTTGTGGGCGATCTGCACATGGTTGTCGATAATCACGCCATTGCCAATCCGGGTATCGTCCAGCGCGCCGCGATCAACCGTTGTGCAGGCGCCAATTTCAACATTGTCGCCAATCACAACACCACCAATCTGGTAAATTTTCTGCCAGGATCCGGCTCCGTCGGGGGCAAAACCAAAGCCGTCCGCACCAATTACAGAGCCACTGTGAACAGTGGCATTAGTGCCAATCACCACATCGTGATAAATCGATACATTGGCCGAAATACAAGACCCCGCCCCAATCTGGGAGCGCGCGCCAATATAGACCCCCGCTCCCAAACTGCAACCCTCTGCAATCACTGCATCGGCTTCAACCACAACATTGGCTGCAATCGCAACATCGGCGCCAAGCTTAGCCGACTCGGCAATCACCGCCGAGGGGTGGATGCCGGCTAGCGGCTTCGGCCCACGATCAAACCACTGTGAAATACGCGCATAACCCAGATAGGGGTTATCGAGCACCAGAGCGGCGCCAGCAAATGCCGGCGCACCAGTCAGGTGCTTCGCGGCAACGATCACCGCGGCGGCCTGGCAGCAGTCCAGTTGACTGACATATTTTTCATTGGCGAGAAAGGCCAGCTGATCTGGCCCCGCGTTTTGCAGCGTGTTGATTCCAGTTACTCGCGCATCGGCGTCACCGCGCAGCTCTGCACCGAGAAACGCGGCTATCTCACCGAGCGAGTAACTGTCACGCATCAAGAATTATTGCGTCTTTTTATTCAGGCGATCAGCAACTTTAGCGGTCAGGTTGCTTTCCGGGCCAGCCAGCATCACCGCATCTGCGCGCAGCAATATGGTCACGCCAGTTTCAGTTACCACCTCCTGAAGCGCTTCCTGAGCTTTGGGGCCAAGTTCCTGCATGATGCGCTGTTGCAGCTGCTGCTGTTCGGCCTGAATCTTGCGGCCAGCCAGCTCGGCATCGGCCTTGGCGTATTCCATCTTTTTCTGATGTTCGGCAGCCTCTTCCTGTGACCAGGTCATACGCTTTTTCTCGGCTTCCTTCGCCAGCGCCTGCAGATCGGCAGCTGAACTTTCGTATTTGGCCTTCAGTGCAACAAAGTCGGCACTGGTCTCGGCCTGCTTGAGACGCTCCTGCGCAACGTTGGAGCTGAAGATCGCGCGAGCGATATCAACTACAGCAATTTTGTCTTCAGCCACAGCCGTCATTGATACGGTACCCGCAACAGCCATTGCCAGCGCTACCATTAATGCTTTCAAATTACGCAAAATATATCTCCCTACCAGAATTAAAATTGATTACCCAATGAGAACTGAAAGACTTCCGTCTCGTCGTACTCGTTTGCATTTAACGGCTTGGCCACACTGAAGGTGATCGGACCAAAACCACTTAACCACGTTGCTCCAACACCCACAGAGTAGCGCAATTCTCCAACATCCGGCTTAAAGCAGTTAACCTGCGAATCGCCACATTTTGTGTTGAATATATTACCAGCATCAACAAAGAATGTTGACTGCACGGTGCGCTGATCCTTGAGGAACGGCAGCGGGAAAATCACCTCTGCGCCAAACTCAACCTGAACGTTGCCACCGATTGGATCCGGGTCATCGATAAAGCCCAGATTGCAGGGATTTTCCACGATCAGATTACAGGGCGTATCCCGCGGGCCGAGGGTGTTGCGCTCAAAGCCGCGCACCGAACCAAAGCCACCACCATAGAAGTTTTTGAAGAATGGCATCTGGGTTGTGTCGCCGTAGGATTCGCCGTAACCCAGATCGGTTCTGAGCTTAAGCGTCAGGCTGCGAAACAGCGGACGCAGGTACTGGGCGGAATAGGTCAACTTGTAATATTCGAGACCGGAACCAGGCAAGGCGAGGTCAAAGCCGAGACGCTGCGACGAACCACGGGTAGCGAACACACCGCGATTAAGTGTCGACTTGATCCAGTTGACATTGGCACTGAAGACATCGAACTGCGTACCATTGGCGGCGACAAAATCAGCGATCTCCTTGGAGGCGTAACTGCCGGTTTTAAGATCGAGATTTTCATAGCCGAGACCAAAGCCGATACGCTGAACCTCGGAAACCGGGTAACTCCAGTTCACCGCCGCGCCATAGGTGTTGGTCGAAAAGCTGGCCACGTTAATGCGGTCGTAATCGGTCTCGCGGGCAAAAATATTGTAGCCGGCGCTGACGCCGTCCACTGTAAAGTAGGGCTCGGTATAGCTAAAGTTGATCGACGACTGATAGGTGCTGCGGTTGAGACCGATGCCCACCTGCTTGCCGGTACCGAGGAAATTGTTTTCACTGAGGTTGGCGCCGAGAATCAGACCCGTGCCCTGGGCGTAACCGACACTGGCGCCCACCGAGCCGGAAGGCTGCTCTTCAACCGTGTAAACCACATCGATCTGGTCATTGGTGCCGGCGACAGGAACATTTTCAACTTCCACTTCCTTAAAGAAACCGAGGCGCTCGAGGCGCACTTTCGACATCTCGATCAATGCACTGTTTGCCGAACCCGCTTCCATCTGCCGCATCTCGCGTCGCAGGACATTGTCCGCGGTTTTGGTGTTGCCGCGGAACTCGATACGGCGCACATAGGCGCGCATGCCGGGTTTGACAAAATAGGTAATCTTGGCGGTCTTATCTTCCTCGTTAACCTCCGGGAAGCCCTCCACTTCAGCGAAGGTATAGCCTTCATTGCCAAGACGGCGAGTGATGTACTCGCTGGAAGTGGTCATCAGGGTCTGGGAAAAAGTCATGCCCTCTCTGAGGATAACCATCGCCAGAATCTGCTCTTCGGGAATAACCATTTCACCGGCGAGTTCGACTTCATCAATAGTGTAAACATCACCTTCATCAATATTGATGGTGATATAGACCGACTCTTTATCCGGGCTGATCGAAACCTGGGTGGAGGTAATGGCAAACTGCAGATAGCCGCGGTCTTTGTAGAATGATTCCAGAGTCTCGAGATCGCCGGAGAGCTTTTCCCGGGCGTACTTGTCATCGCTGCTGATCCACGACAACCAACCAGTGGTGCTCAACTCAAAGGTATCGCGCAGATCATCTTCACTGAACTTGCTGTTGCCGACAATATTGATATGGCGGATCTTGGCCACATCACCTTCGTCGATATCGATATTAACCGCCACACGGTTGCGCGGCAGCTGTTTGACTTCGGTCTTGACCAGTGCACCATAGCGGCCCTGAGCGACATATTGGCGCTGTAGCTCCTGAGTCATACCTTCCAGAATTACCTGACGGAAAATCTGCCCTTCGGCAAGACCATTGTCGCGCAGCGCGTCGAGCAGCTGATCGGTTTCAATGGCCTTGTTACCCTCGAGATTGATCTCGGTGACGGCGGGACGTTCGACCAGGCCAATCACCAACACGCCGCTATCGCGGGCCATCACCACATCGGAAAAATAACCAGTGCGAAACAGAGCGCGGGTCGCCGAGCGAATAGCGGGTTCATCGACCAGATCGCCAACACTGATTGGCAGCGCGGCAAACACCGTGCCCGCGGAAACACGCTGCAGGCCCTCGATACGGATATCATCGACTTGAAAAACGGCGGCATAGACGGAACTGGTGAAGACAAACAGGGCTAAAACAAGGCCTTTGAAGAATTGCTTCATGTGATTATTTAAATCCAATTTTGTAGTTGTCTTTAAACGGCTTTAAAAAGACCGCATAACGTCGTTATAGGTGGCAAACACCATCAGCCCTATCAGCATGAAAAAGCCTAATTTATAGCCTACCATTTGCACTCTATCGGAAACCGGAGAACCTTTAACTACCTCAATCAGATAGTAAACAATATGCCCACCGTCGAGCACTGGAATAGGCAATAGATTCATTACGCCGAGCATTATACTGAGAATGGCGATAAAGCGAATAAAATTGTCAAATCCGGTCTTGGCGGTATCGCCAGCGACCTTGGCAATGGTGATTGGCCCGCTGAGATTTTTCGGCGACAGATCACCGCTGACCAACTTAACGATCGACTTAAGGACAAAAACACTGGTATCGACCGTTTCACGGGTTGCCCGCACTGCCGCACCAAATAAACCATAATCGACATTGCGCATAAGCTCTTGCGGATAACTGCCCAGCGATGACAGCTGAACACCCAACTGCCCCACCTGTTCGCCATCGCGCTGCACCTTTGCCGGAATCGCCCGCAGCGTTTGCTCACTGCCATCGCGCTCAATCAGCAACTGCACATTGAGGCCTGCGCTCTTGGAGATAATATCGATAAATTGTTCAACGCTGAGAACAGGCTTGCCATTGACCGCCTTAACCTGGTCGCCATCACGCAGCCCGGCGGCGTATCCCGCGCCCTCCACGGCCACATTGGCCAGCTTCAGCGCATCCAGCTTAAACGGTGGCGTGATACCCAACTCGCGAAGTGGAGACGGTTCGTGGGCATCGCGCAGCCAGGCGCTTACCGGCACCGACACATCGTATTCAATACTGGATTCAGGGTAGGTGACGGTAAATGGAATCTCCCCGCTGCTGCCGATAAAGCTGAACAGCTCGCGGGAGACCGCGCTCCAGGTTTCAGTGCGATGACCATCGACAGCCACAATTTCACTGCCCGGCTCAAAACCGGCCTGCTCGGCTAGCGAACCCTTGATAACAGAACCTGCAACCGGCGCGATACCGCGTTCACCGGCAAGAAAAACAATCCAGAAAGCCAATACCGCGAGAATAAAGTTAGCGGCCGGGCCGGCAACCACAATTGCCAACCGCTGCCAAACACTTTTGCGGGTAAAGGCATGGGGCAGATCCTCTGGCGCCACATCGCCCTCGCGCTCATCAACCATCTTCACATAGCCACCCAGTGGTAGCGCGGCAAGCACAAACTCTGTGCCTTTGGAGTCCGTCCAGCGCAGCAATGGCATACCGAAACCAATAGAAAAGCGCTGCACTTTGACGCCGCAACGACGCGCCACCCAGAAGTGGCCAAACTCGTGAAAACTAACCAACACGCCAAGCGCGATCGCGGTAAAAAACAG
This sequence comes from Porticoccaceae bacterium, assembly GCA_023255165.1. Classification (GTDB taxonomy): domain Bacteria; phylum Pseudomonadota; class Gammaproteobacteria; order Pseudomonadales; family Porticoccaceae; genus HTCC2207. The sequence continues at coordinate 11,721 of JALRJD010000231.1, forward strand.
TGTCTGCAAAAGATCCATAGATTACTTATCCAGCTTTTTAATGATGGCACTACTGTGAAGGCGCGCCTGATTGTCGGCCTCTTGGACTGCCTCCAGTGACTCGGGTTCACTGAGGGCCCGCTCATTCAGAGTCTGCTCAACAACCTCGGCAATTTGGGTGAAGCCGATCCGTTCATCGAGAAATGCCTGCACCGCAACTTCATTGGCGGCATTGAGAATTGTGGCAGCATCGGCGCCGGTTTGTGCAGCCCTTGAGGCAATGGCCAGACAGGGAAAGGCATCGAGATCAGGCTTTTCGAAATCCAGCCGCGCGATTTCAAACAGATCCAGGTCCGCCACCCCGGACTCAATACGCTCAGGCCAGGCCAGCGCGTGGGCAATCGGTGTGCGCATATCCGGATTACCGAGCTGCGCCAGCACCGAGCCGTCGTTGTACTGCACCAGCGAGTGAATAATACTCTGCGGGTGCACCACCACTTCGACGCTCTGTGCCGGCATGGCAAACAGCCAGCAGGCTTCGATTAACTCCAGACCTTTATTCATCAGCGTCGCTGAATCCACCGAAATCTTGCGCCCCATACTCCAGTTGGGATGGGCACAGGCCTGATCCGGGGTCACGCTGCGCATCTGCTCCAGTGTCTGACCGCGAAACGGCCCGCCGGACGCCGACAGCAACAGCTTGCTGACACCAGAGTCATTGGAATCGGTATAGCCCGCCGGCAAACATTGAAAGATGGCATTATGCTCGCTGTCGATCGGCAATAGCACAGATCCGGATGCGGCGACAGCTTGCATAAACAACCCCCCCGCCATCACCAGCGCCTCTTTATTAGCAAGCAGTATCTTTTTCCCGGCTTTAACCGCGGTCAGGGTCGGCACCAGACCCGCCGCACCAACAATCGCCGCCATCACGGTATCCACCGCACTGTCACTGGCGACCTGGCAGAGTGCATCAACACCCCAGAGCGCCTCAGTGGAACAGCCGCTCTCTCGCAGCAGAGATTGCAGCCGGCTCGCCGCCGCGGCATCCGAGACAACAGCATATTGGGGGTTAAATTGCAGGCACTGCTGCGCCAGCTTGTCGACCTGGGAGTGGGCGGTCAGTGCAAAAATAGCGTACTTGTCGGGGTGGCGGGCGATCACATCCAGAGTGCTAACACCAATCGATCCGGTTGCGCCTAGCAAAGTGATCATCTGCATCATTTAAAGGGGATTCAGCAGCAGGAATAACAGAATAAACAGCGGCAGTGCGGCGATCAGGCCATCAATGCGATCGAGAATACCACCATGGCCCGGCAAAATCGTCCCGCTGTCTTTAACGCCGCAATGACGCTTAACCATACTCTCAAACAGATCCCCGAGAACCGAGTAAAGAGACACCGGAATCACCAATGCCACCAACATGACCGGGGTGATTTTCTCCGGCATCAGTGGAATCAACGCGGCGATCAACAGGCACTGCAGCAGAATGCCACCAAAGAAACCCTCCCAGGTTTTACCCGGGCTTACCGTCGCCGCCAGCTTGTGCTTGCCAAACAGATTACCGGCGATATAGCCGCCAATATCCGCCAGCGCGACAACCACCACCGCAAACAGCAGCAGCCAGGCGCCGTGGGGCTGATGCACAATCAGCACAATCGCAATCCAGGTAAAGGTTAGTAACAGCAATCCCAACAATCCCAGCACCGGACGTGGTGACCAGAGGATTGCACTGGAGGGATAACCCTGAATCCAGAGAAAAATCACCGCCCACAAAATAGACGCGGCGAGCACCAGCAACTGGCCCAGCTGCATATCCAGCTCTGCGGACAGATTCAAGGCCAGGCCAGAAAGCAACAGCGCGACCGCCAACAGCCCGAGAAAAGCGACTTTTTTTGCCCTGGTTTCAAGCTGCATCAGATTGGTCCACTCCCAACCGGCAAGCAGCACCACCGGCGCAATCGCCAGGGAAAAATGCAACGGCGAAGTGCTGAAAAGCAGCGCCAAAAAGCCGATCACAAGGATCACTGCGGTGATCACTCGCTGTTTAAGCACTCTCAACTTCTCCTTCGGCGGACGCCGCGTCGTCGCTAACCAGATCGTCGCGCAGACCGAAACGGCGCTGACGCGAATAATACTGATCAATGGCGGCGTTCAGGGCTGCGGGGTCGAAATCGGGCCAGTAGCAATCGGCAAAATAGAGTTCGGTGTAGGCCATCTGCCAGAGCAGGAAGTTACTGATGCGCTGTTCACCAGCGGTGCGGATGCAGAGATCCGGATCGGGCAGACCGCCGGTCTGTAAAAACTTGTCGACTGTCTCTTCGTTGATATCGCCAGCTCTCAGGCGCCCCATCTGAACCTCGGAGGCAATTTTCTGCGCGGCATTGGCGATATCCCAGCGTCCGCCGTAATCGACACAGAGCACCAGCGTAAATTTGCCACTCGCGGTGATGCTCTCGGCATCGGCGATCAGGCGCTTGAGGCGATCACTAAACTGACTGCGATTACCCACCACTTTGAGACGCACGCCATCATCGCGCAGCGCTTTGGCTTCTCTTTTCAGATAGGAGGAAAACAGCGACATCAATCCGCGAACCTCGAGCTCGGGACGCTTCCAATTCTCACTGCTAAAGGCAAACAGGGTGACCACTTCGACACCGCGCTCTTTGGCTGCACGGAGGATATCGCGAATCCGTTCGACACCGGCCTCGTGGCCGGCAACTCCCGAGAGGCCACGCTGTTTCGCCCAGCGGTTATTGCCGTCCATAATCACAGCAATATGCTTTAGCGGGTGGGTGCAGCTCTCGGAATTGGATTCAGCCATATGCCGGAAACCTGGAGATTAGATCTCCATCAGATCCTTTTCTTTGGCGACCAGTGATTCGTCGATTCGCGCAATAAAGGCGTCGGTGATTTTTTGAATATCATCCTGACCTTTGCGCTCTTCATCTTCACTGATGTCTTTGTCCTTAAGTAGCGTCTTAAGGCTCGACAATACGTCGCGGCGAATATTGCGCACCGAGATACGGGCATTCTCGGCTTCAGCCTTGGCCTGCTTGCCGTAAACCTTGCGCGTCTCTTCGGTCAACGCTGGCAGAGGAATACGAATCACCGTGCCAGCTGTGGTTGGGTTTAAGCCCAGATCCGATTTCATAATCGCTTTTTCGATTTCCGGAACCAGACTTTTTTCCCAGGGCGTTAGCGACAATGTACGAGCGTCTTCAATCACAATCGAAGCGGCCTGGGCCAACGGGGTTTTAACGCCGTAGTAATCGACGCTGATACCGTCCAGCAGGCTCGGGTGAGCGCGTCCGGTACGAATTTTATTAAAGGCATTACCCAGCGCTTCGAGCGCCTTGGTCATGCGCGCATCAGCTTCTTTTTTGAGTTCGTCAATCATTATTCAGTCTCTTCTATCAAGGTGCCTTCGTTGCCACCCACCACAAGATTGAGCAGCGCGCCCTGTTTTGACATGCGGAAGACACGCAGGGGCATATTGTGTTCACGGCACAGGCAGATGGCGGTCAAATCCATCACACCGAGCTTTTTATCCAGCACCTGATCATAGGTGAGGTGATCATAGAGTTCGGCGGTTGGATCTTTCATCGGATCAGCAGTATAGACGCCATCGACCTTGGTCGCCTTAAGTACCACATCGGCTTCAATTTCAATGCCGCGCAGACAGGCCGCGGAATCGGTGGTAAAGAAAGGATTGCCGGTACCAGCCGAGAAGATGACGACATCGCCATCTTTAAGATAACGAATCGCACGGCGGCGATCGTAGTGCTCGACGACACCACTCATGGGAATTGCCGACATTACGTGGGAAGAGATATTGGTGCGCTCCAGCGCATCGCGCATGGCAAGGGCATTCATCACCGTCGCCAGCATACCCATATGGTCACCGGTCACACGATCCATGCCGGCCTCATTCAAGGCTGCGCCGCGGAACAGATTGCCGCCGCCAATCACCAGACCGACCTGAACACCAATACCCACCAACTGACCGATTTCAAGAGCCATGCGGTCGAGAACCTTGGGATCAATCCCGAAGCCCTCTTCTCCCATCAACTCCTCACCGCTGAGTTTAAGCAGAATGCGCTTGTACTTTTTCTCTCTGCCAGTTGATGGCATAAGCAATCCTCTCTATCTGAAGCTGTTCAAAACCTTCCTGTTATGCAGATTTACAGGCGGTTTTTAGCTGGCGCTCTTAACCTGTGCTGCCACTTCGGCGGCGAAATCGACTTCTTCTTTCTCGATACCTTCGCCCACTTCAAAACGCACAAATCCTACAATCTCGGCGCCACCGGCTGCAACCAGTTTGCCAACGGTTGTGTCCGGATCCTTAACAAACGGCTGGTCTACCAGACTGCCCTCTTTAAGAAACTTGCTGACACGACCTTCAATCATTTTCGCAACGATCTCGGCAGGCTTGCCGCTGTCAGCTGCCTGCGCAGTGTAAATAGCGCGCTCCGCTTCAATGACCTCGGCGGGCATTTGATCAGAGCTCACCACCACCGGATTAACCGCGGCTACATGCATAGCCACATCGCGAGCCAGTGCCTCGTCGCCACCAGTCAAACCGACAACAACAGCAATGCGGTTGTTGCTGTGAACATAACCACCAACAACAGGCGCTTCAACGCTGGCCGCACGGCGTGGAGAGATGTTTTCACCAATTTTTTGCACCAGCGCTTCACGGGCAGACTCCAGATCACCGGCCATTACGGCGGCAATATCTGTCTGCTTGCCAGCAAATGCCGCATCCAGAACCGAACCAACAAAACCCTGGAAACCTTCGTCGCGTGCAACAAAGTCGGTTTCACTGTTCACTTCCAGAACCAGTCCATAGCCGTTTTCGGCTTTAACCGCCACCAGGCCATCAGCCGCGGTGCGGCCGGCTTTTTTCGCCGCCTTCATGCCGCTCGATTTACGCAGCTCTTCGATTGCCTTTTCAATATCACCATCTGACTCAGCCAGTGCGCGCTTGCACTCCATCATGCCCAGACCTGTACGATCACGCAGATCTTTAACCAAGGATGCTGTTACCTGTGCCATTGTATTCCTCTCTTAAAACGTAAAATTATTTTTGAAAAAAGGGGGCAGCGGCCCCCTTTGATATCACTTGTTAGCAAACCAGCGCAATTACTCGGCTGCTGCTTCCTTCGCCGCTGGCGCTTCTTCAGCTGCAGGTGCTTCTGCTACTGGAGCTGCTTCCGCTACTTCAACAAACTCATCTTTGCTGGAAACAGTTGCAGACTGCGCCTTGCCTTCCAGCACTGCATCAGCAACTGAGGCTGCATAGAGTTTGATGGCACGGATGGAGTCGTCATTGCCAGGGATAACATAGTCAACACCGTCAGGATTGCTGTTGGTGTCGACGATACCGACAACAGGAATGCCCAGCTTGTTGGCTTCATTGATCGCAATGCGCTCATGGTCAACGTCGATAACGAACAGAATGTCGGGCAGACCGTTCATATCCTTGATACCACCGATAGAATTTTCCAGCTTGTCCTTCATGCGCGTGCGCATCAGAACTTCTTTCTTGGTCAGGCGATCGAAGGTGCCATTTTCCTGCTGGGTTTCCAGCTCGCGGAAACGACGGATCGAAGCACGAATGGTCTTGTAGTTGGTCAACATACCACCCAACCAACGATGGCTGACGTAAGGCATGCCACAACGCTCGGCTTGTTCCTTGAGGATTTTTTGTGCAGCACGCTTGGTGCCGACAAACAGAATTTGATTACCTTTGGCAGCTTCCACGCGCAGCACTTCGAGTGCTTCATTAAAGGCGGGTACAGTTTGCTCAAGGTTGATAACGTGAACTTTGTTTCGCGAGCCGAAGATAAACTGGCTCATTTTGGGATTCCAGAAGCGGGTTTGGTGACCGAAGTGAACACCAGCCTGCAACATATCGCGCATACTTACAGAAGACATAATTTTTCCTTTTGGGGTTAAGCCTCCACGTACCCCAGAGATCAACCATTCAAGCCTTTGTCAGCACTTTGCAGGCACCCAGATCACTGTGTCGGAACGTGTGTGTGTTTTAAGTAAAAGTTAATATAACGTTTATTTTTAACCTGCCTGCCGAGACATCCCTGCAGACGGCGCGCTTTATACCATATTGAACACCCCAGTTAAAGCAAAAAAGGTTACCGATACGGCCCCGACCCCCGATAAATGGCCCGGTACTTTTAATGCTGCTTTGCATGGCAAACAATAGTTACAGAATATCGCCCTCAGGCACTCCCTCATCGGGCCAGAGATGCGTACAATAGCGCCTCGTCAAATCCCAAAGGCAGACCATGACAATACAACTACGATCGGCGGATGACCTCGCCAAAATGCGCGAAGCAGGACGACTGGCAGCTGAAGTACTGGAGCTGATCGGCGAGCATGTGGTGCCCGGCGTCAGCACCGAACAGCTTGACCGCATCTGTCACGATCATATAGTTAATGTGCAAAAAGCCATTCCCGCCTGTCTCGGCTATCGCGGGTTCCCCAAGTCGATCTGCACCTCGGTCAACCAGGTAGTCTGCCACGGCATTCCCTCAGAGAAAAAAATTCTCAAGAACGGCGACATTATCAATATCGATGTCACCGTGATTAAAGATGGCTGGTATGGCGATACCAGCAAAATGTATGTGGTCGGCGAAGCCGCACCCCACGCCACGCGACTGATCGAGATTACCCAGGAATGTCTCTATATGGCCATCGATATGGTGGCCCCCGGCGTTCGTCTCGGCGATATTGGCCATCTGATCCAGAAGCACGCCGAGGCCAACTACTACTCTGTTGTCCGCGATTACTGCGGCCACGGTATTGGCATGGAATTCCACGAAGAGCCTCAGGTGCTGCACTACGGCAAACCCCACACCGGTCTCGAACTGGCCGAAGGTATGACCTTCACCATCGAACCGATGATCAATGCCGGCAAACAGAGCACCAAACTTAAACCCGACGGCTGGACGGTTGAAACCCGCGACGGTCGGCTTTCCGCGCAGTGGGAACACACCCTCGCCGTAACCAGCAATGGCTGCGAAGTACTCACTGCTCGGCACGAAGAGCCCTTCAAGCGCGGATAACTATGCACTCAGAATCACACCTGACGCCGCTTTTCTTCGATGAAAAACGTTTTCTTGCGGATGTCGAAAGCGGCAACCCGATCAGCGTATTCCGCAATGCACTCAGCGCCGCCAATCACCATTTCAATAACCGCTTCTATGAAGGCGACGAAGCACACCGCCTGGTCAACGACCGCGCCCAGTTTGCCGATGTAATTCTGCGCCATGCCTGGAATCGCTTTTCCTGGGATAACAATATCAGCCTGATTGCGGTGGGCGGCTATGGCCGCGGCGAGCTGCACCCGCACTCGGATATCGACCTGCTGATTTTACTGCGCCGCGACAACCCGCAGAAATATCGCCAGAGCATTGAACAGTTTCTGACCTTTCTTTGGGATATCCAGCTCAAGATTGGCCACAGCACCCGCTCGCTGTCGCAATGTGTCGACGAAGCGCGCGGCGATATCACCGTGGCCACCAATTTAATGGAGACCCGACTGCTGTCGGGTGACCCGAAGTTACTCGAAAAACTGATGGCAAAAACCGGGCCGGACAAGATCTGGAGTTCCCCGGATTTCTACCGCGGCAAAATCGACGAGCAGAAAGCCCGCCACCGCAAACATGACGACACCGAGTACAACCTCGAACCCAATATCAAGGAAGCGCCCGGCGGATTGCGGGACATCCAGGTATTTAACTGGACCGCCAAGCGTCACTTCCAGGTCCACCGACGTTCGCTGCTGGTCAAGGAGGGTTTTCTCTCCGAAGAAGAGTACGGCACCCTGCGCCGCGACGAAGAGTTTTTGTGGAAAGTACGCTATGGGCTGCACCTGATCACCGACCGCCCGGAAGAACGCCTGCTGTTTGACTACCAGCGCAAGCTGGCGGAGATGTTTGGCTACCAGGACAGCGATGAGCGTCTCGGTGTTGAGAAATTTATGCAGCGCTACTATCAGGTGGTGATGTCGATTCGCGAGCTCAACGACATGCTGTTGCAGTACCTTGACGAAGCCATCTATCGCAAAAACAAAACCCGCGTGGTGACGCCAATCAACGAACGCTTCCTGATTCGCGACAACTACCTCGACACCACCCATAAAACAGTTTTTGTCGAGCAGCCATCGGCGCTGCTTGAGCTGTTCGCGATTATGGGCGAAAACGACAATATCGAAGGCATTCGCGCCACCACCATTCGCCAGATCAGACTGCACCGAAACCTGATTGACGACAAATTTCGTCAGGACCCGGCCAACCGGGAACTGTTTATGCGCCTGCTCAAAGCGCCCTATCTGCTCTCGGCTCACCTGCAGCGGATGAACCGCTATGGCATTCTCGGCGGCTACCTGCCCGAATTTGGCAAGATCGTCGGACAGATGCAGCACGACCTGTTTCATATCTACCCGGTCGATGTGCACACCTTGCAGGTGGTGCGCAATATCCGCCGTCTGGTGCGCCCGGAAATCGCCGCCCAGTTTCCGATCTCATCGCATATTTACAAAAACTTTCCCAAACCGGAACTGATTATTATTGCCGCGCTGTATCACGATATCGCCAAGGGCCGCGGCGGCGATCACTCGCTGTTGGGCTCGGCTGATGTCGAAGACTTTGCTCTGCGCCATGGGCTGCAACCTCAGGAGATCAGCCTGCTGAAATGGCTGGTGGAGAATCATCTGCTGATGTCGACCATCTCGCAGCGTGAAGACACCTCCGACCCGGATGTAATCCATAAATTTGCCACCCATGTCGGCGACCAGATCCATCTCGACCACCTCTATGTGCTCACCGTCGCCGACATCAATGCCACCAACCCGCGGCTCTGGACCGAGTGGAAAGGTTCGCTGATGCGCAACCTCTACTTTGAAACCAAACGCGCCCTGCAACTCGGCACCGGCGCGCCGCTGGCGCGATCCGCCTGGGTGCAAGACGCCAAAGATGCAGCTCTGCGTGCTCTGCAAGTCGACGCGATCGATGCCGAGCAGGCGGCAAGCGTCTGGCGCGATGTCGACGAAGAGTTTTTCCTGCGCGAGCGCGCCGAAGATATCGCCGCCTTTACCAAAGCCATTATCAATAATCCGGATAGCAGCAAACCGGTTATTCTGCTCAACGATGTCGGCGTTGAAATACCGGTTGCGACGCAGATTTTTGTGCACAGCAAGGGCCGTGAAAATATCTTCGCCATCACCGCCGCGGCGCTCGATCGGCTCAACCTGAATATTCAGGATGCCCGCTTGCACACCACCAGCGACGGCTGCACCTTTGATGTGTTTTATGTGCTCGACGAACGGGGCCAGCCCGTGGCAAGCGATGCTCAACTCAGCGCCAAAATCCTTAAAACCCTTAACCAGTCGCTGCTCAATCCGCAGGCAGTCAACTATGAAGTGCAACGGCGCACGCCTCGACAGTTAAAAAACTTCGCCCTGAAAACCGTCGCCTCGTTGCGCAGCGATATTGAAACCAACAGCTCGATACTTGAAGTGATCACCCCGGATCGCCCCGGCCTGCTGGCCCATCTGGCGCAGATTTTTGTGCGCTTCGAACTGCGGGTTTTAAATGCCAAAATCTCAACCCTCGGCGAGCGCGTAGAAGATATCTTCTATATCACCGATCAGGATTTCGAGCCGCTCACTGACCCGGCAGTGCGCCAAACCCTCACCGAAACCATCTGCACCGAGCTCGACCAGCGCAATAAGGAAGATGGTGAGGACTACCAGTTGCGCAAAATGCAGGTCTGGAACTGACACCCATAACGAGAAAAATATGAACCCGAATCTGGAGCTACTGCACCGCTATCCTTTTGAGCGACTTGCCGAATTAAAAGCTGGCACCGTGCCGCCAGCCGAGCTAAAACCGATCTCGCTGTCAATTGGCGAACCCAAGCATCAGTCGCCGCAGTTTGTTAAGCAGACCCTGATCGACAATATCGACCAGATCGCCATCTACCCCACCACCAAAGGTGGCCAACCGTTGCGTGATGCCATCGCCAACTGGTGCCAGCGTCGCTTTGGTCTCGCCGACGCCAGCCTCAGCGCCGATCACCATGTGTTGCCGGTCAATGGTACCCGCGAAGCGCTGTTTGCCTTTACCCAGGCGGTGATTGACCCTCGGCAAGATGCTCTGGTGGTGTCGCCCAACCCCTTCTACCAGATCTATGAAGGGGCCGCCCTGCTGGCTGGCGCGCAACTTCACTATCTCGACAGCACCCCGGAAAATGGCTTTATCAGCGACCTAAGCACAGTGCCAGCCGATGTTTGGCAGCGCTGCCAACTGTTGCACCTGTGCACACCGGGCAACCCCACCGGTGCGGTAATGAGCATCAAACAACTGCAGCAGGCGATTGCCCTGGCCGACCAATACGACTTTATTATTGCCAGCGACGAGTGTTATTCCGAAGTCTATCTGGATGAGCAGGCGCCGCCGCCCGGTATTTTGCAAGCCTGCGCCGAAATGGGCCGCAACGACTACAGCCGCTGCGTGGCGTTTCACAGCCTGTCGAAACGCTCCAACTTACCTGGTCTGCGCTCCGGCTTTATTGCCGGCGACGCCGCCATCCTCAGCCAGTTCCTGCGCTACCGTACCTATCATGGTTGCGCTATGCCCACTGCGGTGCAAGCGGCCTCAACCGCAGCATGGAACGATGAAAGCCATGTTGTCGACAACCGCCGACAGTACCGGGAAAAGTTCGCCGCCGTCACCGAAATCCTCAACGAGGTCCTCAGCTTTCCCGAACCCCAGGCAAGTTTTTACCTGTGGCCACAGACACCGATCGATGACACCGACTTTGCGCTTGGGCTCTTCGCCCAACAGAATGTCACCCTGCTTCCCGGACGCTACCTGTCACGCGACAGCGCGACCGGCAACCCCGGCAAAAACCGTGTACGCATGGCGCTGGTGGCCGACACTGAGGAATGTATTGAAGCGGCACTGCGGATCAAACGCTATGTGCAGAGTCTGTAGCCTGACGCTAAACCCTGTATATTGATGCCCAAATGTGATGAAGAGAACTAACCACAGCCAATGTTAAAACAACAGCGCGCCGACTTTGTTCTGCACAAGCTCAACGAACTCTATCCTGAGACCCCCATTCCTCTGGATCACCGCAATCACTTCGAACTATTGGTCGCCGTGCTGCTCAGCGCCCAGTGCACCGATATCCGCGTCAACCAGGTGACCCCGAAACTGTTTGCCCTGGCCGATAACGCCTTTGATATGCAGCATGTGCCGCTGGAAAAAATCTATGAAATTGTTCGCCCCTGCGGTTTGGCGCCACAAAAATCCAGCGCCATCGCAAACCTCTCAACGATTCTGGTCGAACAGTACAACGGCGAAGTGCCAGACGACTGGAAAGCGCTGGAATCACTGCCCGGCGTAGGCCACAAAACCGCCAGCGTGGTGATGTCTCAGGGCTTTGGCCATCCCGCATTCCCGGTCGACACCCATATCCACCGCCTCGCTCAACGCTGGGGGCTGACCCAAGGCAAAAGCGTCACTCAAACTGAACGCGATTTGAAAAAACTCTTTCCCCGCGACCAGTGGAACGCCCTGCACCTGCAAATTATTTTTTATGGCCGCGAATACTGCACCGCGCGCGGCTGCGATGGCCGTGTCTGTGAAATCTGCACCACCTGCTACCCCAACCGCAAAAAGCCGTTTGTTGCACACAAACCCTAACTCTCCACCGCACCGCTGCGCTCCAGATCGATCAGAGTTCGCTTGCGGCCCAAACCCCACTTATAACCGGCCAGACTGCCATCGCCGCGGATAACCCGATGACAGGGAATGGCGATAGCAATTTTATTGTTGGCACAGGCGCTGGCCACTGCGCGGACCGCTGCTGGTTTTCCAATGCCGTTGGCGACCTCAGTGTAAGACTGCAAACTGCCCGCGGGAATACGAGTCAGATAATCCCAGACCATACATTGAAAGGCTGTGCCGCGAATATCCATTGGCAGTTGCAATTGCTTGGAGCGCCCAGCCAAAAACTGGTTTAGCTCTGTCATCCACTGATCAAATAAACCCTGCATCTGTGACTGCATCGGCTGGCAATCCGCCTTGGGGTATTCCAGCTTCAACTGCGCCAGCAACCCGTCGTCGCCATCATCAAACTGCAGGAAACAGATACCGCGATCGGTGGCGCCAATCATGACCCGTCCCAAATCAGTCTGCGCCGACGCATAGGAAATAAGTTCCCCCGCCCCGCCACTACGATAACGGCCTGGTGTCATTCCCATACTTGTGTCCAGCTTTTCATATAGCCGCGAGCTCGACGCATAGCCGGCCTCGTGCATGGCGTCGGTAATAGTGGTGTTAGCGGCATCGGATTTAAGCTGGCTTTTAAACATTCTGGTGCGACAGGCCTGTTGATATTTTTTCGGTGACATACCAATGGTACGACTAAACCGGCGCTGCAAGTAACTCGCGCTGAGTCCGCTCTGCTGTGCCAGCATCTCCAGTGTTAATGGCTGATCACAGTGGGATTCAATATAGCGGCACAGGCTGTGCATTAAATCCTCAGACCGATTCTGACAGGGCTCTCTTTTCATGGCGGTATCCTAACAGTTCTATACGGTGCATAGAGGTCGATTATTGTGCTTTCCTCTGAGGCGGGCACTCCGTTTCTTGCGCAAAAAACCTGATTCCGATTTTTTGAGGAGCGCTTTTTTGCTATGCTCCCGCGCTGGATCTTGTTTAAAACGTTTGCCAGTTTGATCGAAACGACTAAGCCAGGCTGCATTCCGATGGGGGCGCTTTGAGAGCGACTAGCGCCAAGGACGGGCGCGGGACCGGGCCAGGGAT
>JALRJD010000303.1 GCA_023255165.1 Porticoccaceae bacterium
GGGATAGCTGCGTCCGAGCGTACAGGGAAGTATTCACAGCGTGTCGAGGAGACTTGTCCCGGTTCCTCGAATGCTCCTCCGCAATGGATTCCTTTGGTCACTGAGTTCCCTCAGAACGACCGACTAAAAAACGCCCTCGGCATGACGGACTGGAAAGGCTCCCCCGGAAAGACCCAATAATCGATCTCCCGCGGGTAGAGCAATCAAACGCATCATTCAAACTCAAGAATAATCTCATCCACCATCAAACTATCACCCTCAGTCGCAGAGATCTTCGCAACCACACCATCCTGCAAAGCACGAAGACTATTCTCCATCTTCATCGCCTCAACCACCGCCAACTCCTCACCCTCTTTAACCTCCTGCCCCACCGCAACCGCCAGCTTAACCAGCAACCCAGGCATAGGAGAAAGCAAAAACTTCGACATATCCGCCGGTGGTTTATAAAGCATATGCGCACTCAGCTCCGCCGCTCGTGGCGAAAGCACACGAGCATTAATCTCAGCGCCGCGATAAAACAGACGGTAACCGGAGGCCGCGGTTTCAATCTGCACCGAAACAGCCTTACCATTAATCTGCGCCTGAAACAGCGGCTGACCGAGACTCCATTCCGTTTCAATCTGATAATCCTGATCGTTAAGGCTAACCAGATAACCACTCTCGGTTAACTCAACAGTCACCGCGGACTGTTGATCCGCAACCATCACCACCCAATTATTTGAGGCCACATGCTCATGGCCCGAAAGCTGACCGGAAAGAAGACTGGCGCGCTCTTCGTGCAACTGATGCGCCGCGGCCGCAACAACCAGCGCGATGGCAGGATCATCCTGAACCACCAGATCGGCGTTAAAGCCATCCGGAAATTCATCGGCAATAAAGTTCGTGGTCAGGCGGCCTTCAATAAACCGTGGGTGCACCATCAACGCATTAAGGAAACTGATATTGTGGTTTACGCCGCGAATGTAATAGTTGTCCAGCGCGCTCACCATACGCTCAACCGCCTGACTGCGGTTGTCACCATAGGTGATCAGCTTGGCAATCATC
>JALRJD010000356.1 GCA_023255165.1 Porticoccaceae bacterium
TTTTTGCATTCACTTTTTTGCATTTGTATTGTTATGAATCAAATAGTAAAGAGTCCAGCATCAGCAGACCCTTGTTCGCGGTTCCATTCCTTTGCGCTTTTCAGCGCTCGGAAAACTCGCTTTGCATCCCTGCAAAGCTCAGACAGTTCCGTCGCTCAGCCTGAAAGTCGCTGCAGTCATAAGCGGACCCTGAGTGCTCCCAAGGGTCTGCGGATACTGTGCTCTGATCTGGCACCGAGCACTTCCAAAGAAGTCTCGCATTTGCCACTGAGCATGACGAGAGGGATCGGGACAAGGATCTGAGACCGTACGCCGCAGGGATAGCGGCGTCCGAGCGTACATGGACGATGGACAGGACGTCCAAGTGTCGCGGGAGGCATGGATGCCGGGAGCGACCGTATTTACAGCGTGTCGAAGAGACTTGTCCCGGTTCCTCGGATGCTCCATAAAATTAGGCCTTTATTACGGCAAAGTACAGTGGAACCGCGAACAAGGGTCTGCTGATGCTGGGCTCCTTACTATTTGATTCATAACAATACAAATGCAAAAAAGTGAATGCAAAAATGTTTAAAAAAATATTAATCGCCAACCGCGGTGAGATAGCCTGCCGGATAATCAAAACCGCAAAGAAAATGGGTATTGAAACCGTCGCCGTATTCAGTGACGCAGATCGCAACGCACTGCATACCAAAATGGCCGATAACGCTATTTATATAGGGCCATCGCCCTCCACCGAATCCTATCTGGTGATCGACAATATTATCCAAGCCGCACTCAAAAGCGGCGCCCAGGCCATCCACCCCGGTTATGGATTTCTCTCCGAGAATGCCGAATTTTGCCGCCAATGCGAAGCCAACAATCTGGTATTTATCGGCCCACCAGTGGACGCCATATTGGCCATGGGTTCCAAATCCGCGGCAAAAAATATTATGGCCGCCGCCGAGGTGCCACTGGTACCCGGTTACCACGGCGACGAACAAACGCCCGCCGTATTGAAACAGGCTGCCGATAAAATGGGATATCCGGTGCTGCTCAAAGCCGCCGCCGGTGGTGGCGGCAAAGGCATGCGCGCGGTGTATGCCGCAGCGGAGTTTGATCAGGCACTGGCGGCAGCCAAGCGTGAGGCGAAAGCCAGTTTTGGCAATGATGTGATGCTGGTGGAAAAGTATCTTCAACAGCCCCGTCATGTTGAGATCCAGGTGTTTTGCGACCAGCACAATAACAGTGTCTATCTGTTTGAGCGCGATTGCTCCCTGCAGCGGCGCCATCAGAAAGTAATTGAAGAAGCGCCCGCGCCGGGCATGACCGACGAGCTGCGTCAGCGCATGGGCACGGCGGCGATTCGTGCTGCCACTGCGATCGATTATCAGGGCGCCGGCACAGTGGAATTTCTGCTCGACAGCAGCGGTGAATTTTTCTTTATGGAGATGAACACCCGCCTGCAAGTAGAGCACCCGGTCACCGAAATGATCAGCGGACAGGATCTGGTTGAATGGCAGTTACGTGTCGCCGCCGGTGAACCCCTGCCCTGCACCCAGGAGCAACTTACCATTCGCGGTCACGCCTTTGAAGCCAGAATTTACGCCGAAGATCCAGCGCATGATTTTCTGCCATCTACTGGCACGCTAAAAACATTACAAACACCGACTGAATCGGAGCATGTGCGCATCGATAGTGGTGTGATTGAAGGCGACGAGGTGTCGGTTTTTTACGACCCGATGATCGCCAAACTAATTGTCTGGGACAGCGACCGCGAGCGAGCGCTGCAACGTTTAACTCAAGCCTTGAGCGACTACCGCATCGGCGGCGTGACCAGCAATATCGCCTTTCTCTACAACCTGGCCAGCTGCGAGGCCTTCCGTCGCGGTGATGTCAACACCGGTTTTATTGAACAGCATCAGGAAGAAATTTTTCACCGTCGCCAGCAGGATATTGACTATGCCGCACCGCTGGCTGCACAGGCGATTTTGGCCGCCCGGCAAGCGCGGGCGAAGCAGCTCGCCGAACAATCATCAGAACCTGATTCACCCTGGCATCTAGCCAACAGTTGGCAGGCTGGCGGCATCAATCGAGCGGATTTAAAGATCACCATTGGTGAACAGCAGATTGTTGTTCCGTCGCAATCACAAGCCCTGGTCGCGGACGGTACTAAAGTCGTCACAGACAGTATTAAGGTCGTCGCGGACAAAATTAAAATCGTCGCGGACAATATTAAGGTCGTCGCGGACGCTAATGGATTTAATCTGTTTACGCCCCGCGGGCTGTTCCACTGCGCTGAAACCGCGCCGGATCTCGGCCTTGATGACGACCATCACAGCACCGGCAATTTAACCGCACCGATGAATGGAACCGTTGTGGCGCTGCTGGTCGATACAGATGCCCCCGTCAGCAAGGGCGACGCCCTGTTAGTGATGGAGGCGATGAAAATGGAACACACCATTCACGCCCCCGAGGATGGTCGAGTGAGCGAGTTTTTCTATCAACCCGGTGATCTGGTGGATGGTGGCGCGGAGCTGTTACTTTTTCAGCCACTGTAACCTTGGCAGTTCAGGTCAGTAGGCTATACTAGCGCCCTCTCAACCCCATCTGGAGCAGGCTCCGTGACCGCATTTCGCCCATGTATCGATCTTCACCAGGGCCAGGTAAAACAGATTGTCGGCGGCAGCCTCAATGATCAGGGCGCCAAGACCAATTTTGTCAGCACCCAGGATGCAGCCTACTATGCCGAGCTCTACTGTCAGCAGGGTTTAACTGGCGGCCATGTGATTGCCCTCGGCCCCAACAACCAGCAACAGGTTCTCGCGGCGCTGGCGGCCTACCCCGGCGGCATGCAGTTTGGCGGTGGTGTCAACCGCGAAAATGCCGCAAGCTATCTCGAGGCCGGCGCCTCGCATATTATTGTGACCTCATTTCTATTTGAGAACGGCGACTTTTCCTGGCCACGCCTGGAGCAAATCAAATCCGAGGTTGGCGCTGACAGGCTGGTCATTGATCTCAGTTGCCGCAAAACTGCGCAGGGTTGGATGATCGCCACCGACCGCTGGCAGACCATAACCCATACCGCGGTCGACAGGCAGACAATTGCCGAACTGGAAAATCACTGTGCCGAGTTTCTGATTCACGCGGCGGATGTGGAAGGGCTGCAAGCGGGCATTGATCGCGAGCTGGTCAGCCTGCTTGGCGACTGCTGCACGCTGCCGACAACCTATGCTGGCGGCGCCCGCAGCGTGGCGGATCTGGAGCTGGTGAAGTCACTGTCGAAAGGCAAAGTCGATCTGACCATTGGCAGCGCGCTGGATATTTTTGGTGGCGCCGGGGTTACCCTTGCAGAGTGCGTGCGCTGGAATCAGCTACAGAGCTAATTCCAGCCGCAAGCCAAACTGCGCTCAACTTTTACCTTCAATTTTTAACCCGGCTCAACTCTCAACCGCAAAAGTCAGCCCGGCATTGGCCTGCAGGCGCTCAATCAGGGCCGTGCCCATCGCTGGCGCGGGCGTCCAGATACCACCGCCCGCCAGCTGTGGATTCAAAACCAGACACACCGCACTCTCGGCAATCATCTTGGCCGTGGAGCCATAGCCCGGATCCATATCACCTTTTACACTGACTCGCAGCGAACGGCCATCGGCCGCCTCACCGATCATCAACACATCGTAGTGACCATTGACGCGCTCTTCGAGGCTGGGGCCCTCACCGGGCTGGCGCGGATCAGTGGCCATGCTGGTATCTTCCATCACCGCTTTGGCAACCGCCTCGCCCCGCTCACCGGGACCGGTCACCAACATTTCGTCGTAAACAAAATCAGCGCCATAGGCATGGCCGAGCAGTTTGTTGGAACGGTGAATATTTTTGGTGTTGATGCTGGCCATAATAAAGGGCGCAATCCAGCTCTGCAGACTCTCGTCAAACTCGGGCTGGTTGCCCAGCGGCTGATCGGCGCCAACAAAACCATCGCTCAGCGCAAACGGATTGCGCAACACTTTAATCATTTCCGGGTCTCTGCCCGCCGCCGCCATGGTGGCGCGGAAGCTGGCCAATGTTCCGCCAGAAAAAGTACCCTGCATCGAGCGCACGCGGCCTTTTACCCGCGGCACCATGCCACCCAACTGCTGCTCGGCGGTATGCTGCAAAAACAACACACCGAGATCAAAGGGAATCGAATCAAAACCACAGGAGAAGACAATTCTCGCACCGCTGGCTTTCGCACGCTCGCCATGGGCGGCAATCATCTTGTGCATCCAGGCAGGCTCGCCGCAGAGATCCACATAGTCGGTACCCTGTTCGGCACAGGTGGCAACCAGCTCTTTGCCGTGCAGTTGATAGGGCCCAACCGTGGTCAGAATAACCTTACTGCGGAGCACCATAGCATCGATCGAACTCTGATCGTCGGCATCGGCAACCAGCAGCGGTATCTCTTTGGCGATGCCCATCTCATCGCGCACCGACTCCAGTTTGGCCTGACTGCGTCCGGCCATGGCCCATTTGATTTCGCCGTTCACGCCATATTGATTGTTCAGATACTCCGCGACCAGTCGGCCAGTAAAACCGGTGGCGCCATAGACCACTACATCCAATTCTCTGCTACTCTTCATTGTTATTATTCTCTTGTCAGGATTATGGGAATCTGCGCCAGGGCAGAGTGAATCGGCAGAGTATATCAGCCTATTCCATCGCGGGAGCGACTATGTAACTATCCTCCCCAACAGCAACAAAGGGTTGCATCAAATCCACAGGGTCAGCAAACCAGACCTTTAACCAACCATTATTGGAGAAGATTATGGCAGTAGTCAGTTATGAAACCCGCGGCGATATAGGCATTATCTGGATCGACAATCCACCGGTGAATGCCCTTTCTCAGGCATTGCGCGATGGCATTTACCGCGCGATCAACAACGCCCAGGGCGACAGTACCAAAGCGCTGCTGCTGATCTGTAAAGGCCGCACATTTATTGCCGGCGCCGATATTTCCGAGTTTGGCAAGGCACCCACAGAGCCCGCCTTTAACACTGTGCTCGAAAGCATTGAACAGTCATCCAAGCCGGTGATCGCCGCGATTCATGGCACCGCGCTGGGCGGCGGACTGGAAACCGCCCTCGCCTGTCACTACCGCTGTGCGGTTTCCTCGGCCACGGTTGGTTTGCCCGAGGTCAAACTGGGCCTGCTGCCTGGCGCTGGCGGCACCCAGCGCGCACCGCGTCTGACCGGCGTCGAAGCGGCGATCAAATTAATTACCAGCGGCAACCCGATCAAAGCCGAAGCCGCTCTGGGCATGAAACTGATCGACCATATTGTCGAGGGCGAAGCGCTACTCGAAGGCGCATTGGCCTATACCCAACAATTGATCGACAGCAATGCACCCTGCATCTGCGTGCGCGATCTCAGCATTGACCCGGCCTCCTATGACCCGGCTATTTTCGATGCCTCGCGCAAGTTGTTAAGCCGTCAAGCCCGCGGGCAGATGGCGCCACAGTGCATAGTCGACTGCATCGAGGCCGCCGCAACTCTGCCGTTTGAGGAAGGGCTGGCGGTTGAGCAGAAGCTGTTTATGGAATGCATGCATTCCAGTCAATCAGCGGCGATGCGGCATATGTTTTTCGCCCAGCGCGAGGCGAGCAAAATCAAAGGTCTGTCAAAAGAGACTGCCAAGCGAGAGATTAAGTCAGTTGCGGTCATCGGCGGCGGCACCATGGGTGGCGGTATCGCCATGAACTTCGTCAATGTCGGCATTCCCGTGACCATGCTTGAGATCAACGATGAAGCACTGCAGCGCGGTCTCGCTATCGTCGAGAAAAACTATTCCATCTCAGTGAAGAAAGGCAAACTTAGCGAAGAGAAAAAGCAGCGCTGCATGGACCTGATCTCTGGCACCACCAACTACCAGGATCTCGCCAACGCGGATCTGGTGATTGAGGCGGTATTTGAAAATCTGGCCATCAAGCAGCAGGTTTTCACCACCCTCGATCAGGTCTGCAAGCCCGGCGCGATACTCGCCACCAACACCTCCTATCAGGATGTAAACGCCATTGCCGCCGTGACCAAGCGACCCGAAGATGTAATTGGTCTGCACTTTTTTAGCCCGGCCAATATTATGAAACTGCTGGAAATTGTCCGCGCCGACAAAACCTCGGACGAGGTGATTGCCACCTCCATGGCGGTGGCCAAGGCAATTGGCAAAGTGCCGGTGCTCTCCGGCGTCTGCTTTGGCTTTATCGGCAACCGCATGTTTAGTGAGTACGGTCGCGAAACACAGCTGTGCCTGATCGAAGGCGCCAGCGCCGAACAAATCGACCGGGTGATGGAAGAGTTTGGCATGGCCATGGGACCGATCGCGGTAAGCGATCTGGCCGGCATTGATATTGGTTACAAGGTTCGCGAAGGGATGAGCGACGAGGAGAAAGGCGATCCGCGCAGCTACTGTATTGCCGATGCACTGGTCGAACAGGGCCGCCTTGGCCAAAAGACCGGCGCCGGTTTTTATCAATACGACCCACAGACCCGCGCGCGCAGCAGCGACCCGCAAGTAACCGCACTGATCGAAGCGCAGGCGGCCAAATATGGCGTGACCCGCAGAGAGTTTAGCGATGAGGAAATTCGCGACCGTCTGCTGTTACCGCTGATCAATGAAGGCGCCAAAATTCTTCAGGAAGGTATTGCCCAGCGACCCAGTGATATAGATGTGGTCTATGTGTTTGGCTACGGCTTCCCGGTCTATCACGGTGGTCCAATGCACTACGCCGACCATATTGGCCTTGAGACTGTGTATAAAAAGTTGAGCGCATTTCAGCAGCAGACCGGTGAAGATTACTGGCAACCGGCGCAGCTGATTAAAACCCTGGCCGAGAGCGGCAGCAGTTTTGCCCGCTGGGCCAAAGATCAGGGCTAGGTTTTCAAACCAATGTCATTGGGCAGTTAAATAAATGCGCAAAACGTCAAACGGGAAGGCTTAAAACCCTTCCCGTTTTTCGTCTGTTCGCTGCTACAATCCCCCGCAACATTAATGCCTCCATTTGACCAAAAGGACTTCTTATGCACACCCTACTGTTACGCAGCCTGCTTGCGCTGACGCTGTTGATCAGTGCTGTTTCAAGCGCCGACTCCGATCCGGTTAAATCCCAAACCCAGGCTTTTATATTTACCGCCATTCCTGATCAGGATGAGTCCCATCTGCAAGCACGGTTTAACAAGGTAGCCGATTATCTGCAGCGTCAGCTGGGTGTCGAGGTGCTTTATATTCCGGTTAAAAGCTATGCCGCGGCAGTTACCGCGTTTCGCAACAATCAGGTTCAGCTGGCCTGGTTTGGCGGGCTCTCAGGTGTTCAGGCGCGGCGTCTGGTGCCGGGCAGTCAGGCGATTGCCCAGGGTTTTGAAGACCAGTTTTTCAGCAGCTATTTTATTGCTCACCGCAGCAGTGGCCTAAGCAAAAGCGAGACACTGCCAGCCGCCATGGCCGGCAAAAGTTTTACCTTTGGCTCCAAAGGCTCGACCTCCGGGCGACTGATGCCGGAATACTATATTCGCCAGCAGCTGGGAGACTCTCCGGACAAGCTGTTTAGCACAGTGGGTTACAGCGGTGACCACAGTCGCACCATTGCACTGGTGCAGTCCGGCGCCTATCAAATTGGCGCGGTCAACTATCAGGTTTGGGAGAGCGAGCTGGCGGCCGGCAAAATTGACACCAGTAAAGTCTCGGTGATCTGGCAGACCCCGAGCTACCCGGATTACCAGTGGACCGTGCGCGGTGATGTCAATGCCATCTGGGGCGACGATTTTCAGGCGCGCTTGACTACCGCCCTGCTGCAGATGAAAGATCCGGATCTGTTGGCCAGCTTTCCACGCAGCGCATTTGTCAGCGCAGACAACCACCTCTATCAACCGATCGTCGATACCGCGATAGCTATCGGCTTGATTGACCCGAACCAGTAGGCACTTTTTTGAGCGACCCAGAGACAAGCAAACCCCTCTTTCAACTGGTCAACCAACGGCTGCACTATCAGGGTCGCGCAGTGCTGGAGAACCTCAGCCTAAGCATTTACTCCGGTGAGCGCGTGGCGCTGGTCGGCCGCAGTGGCGCCGGCAAATCTACACTGTTGGCCGCGCTGCGGGAACAGTGCCCGGAACAGGTCGCCTGGTGTCCGCAGCAGCCCGGACTGGTACCCATGTTGAGCAGTTTTCACAATATCCATATGGGTGTGCTGGGGTCGCACTCGCTAATCTACAACCTTGCCAATCTGGTCACACCACTGCCGGCTGCACGCGCCGCGGTCGAGACGATTGCCAGCGCTGTGGGGCTCGAGCAACAGCTCTACAGTTCGGTCGATAAACTCTCCGGAGGCCAACAGCAGCGCACCAACATTGGCCGCGCACTGATTCAACAAAAGCCGGTTTTTCTCGGCGACGAACCGGTTGCCAATGTCGATGAGTATCAGGGCGATGCCCTGCTGCGGCTTATCTGCCAAAGCCATCAAACCGTGGTGCTGGCGCTGCATGATATCGAACAGGCGCTGACCAATTGCAACCGAATTGTCGGCTTAAAAGATGGCGCTATTGTTCTCGACGCCCCCAGCGAGCAGCTGCAAGCCAGCGATCTGGCCGACCTCTATGGCGCCAGCTGATCACCATACCGCCAATGAATCCAATTCCTCCCACATTTCCAACAGCCTCAACATTGATCTCTGGTGACACCTCCGCCAGTGCCATGCGCCGAGTCAGTCTGTGGTTTGCAGTCAGCGCGCTGCTGTGTCTGGCTATGGCCGATCTCAGCATCGTCAGCGCCGACCCCTGGGGCGAACTAAGCCTGATGGCGGCCGGCGCACTAAGCCCTTCGGTATGGTCCTGGCCAACTCTGGCCACCAGCCTGGCCAATACCTTTGCCTTTGCGCTACAGGGCGTCACTCTCGGCGCCATCGGCGGCTTTGCACTGGCGCTGGGTTATCGCTTTACGCTGGTGCGGGCGCTCTGTGCCTTTATCCGCTCGATTCACGAACTATTCTGGGCGCTGCTGTTTATTCAGATCGCGGGGCTCTCGTCGCTTACCGGGTTGCTGGCGATTGCCATTCCCTACGCTGGAACTCTGGCAAAAATTTATGGCGAATTATTTGAGGAGGTGGACCCGGCTCCGGCCAATAATCTTCCCGGTCTGCGGCGCAAACTGAGCGATTTTTTCTATACCGTGCTACCACTGGCCTGGCAGCCGATGGCCACCTATACCAGCTACCGTTTTGAGTGCGCGATTCGCTCCAGCGCGATTCTCGGTTTTGTCGGCCTGCCCACCATTGGCTTTCATCTTGAGACCGCCCTCGGTGAGGGTCATTACAGCGAAGCGGCGGCACTGTTCTATGCTTTACTGCTTTTGATTGGCACATTGCGACTGTGGTTGCACAAACGCTTGCTGCCGATCTATCTGCTGGCGGTTTTCATCTATCTGCCGCCCACAGCCGACATCTCCTGGCAATTGGTGATGCGCTTTATCACCGAAGATATTGTCCCGGTGCCGCTGCGTGGCCAGGGCTTCAATGGGGAAACGCTGACCCATTTCGGACACTGGTTGCATCTGCTCTGGCAACAGCAGCTGTGGCCCGGTTTAATCAATACCGCACTGCTGGGTCAGATCGGCATGGTACTGAGCGGCCTGCTGGCACTGGCTTTACTGCCGCTGAATTCACCGCTGTTTGTGAAAGGCTGGAAGCGCGCTGGTGGCGATTCGATTTTGGTACTACTGCGCACCTTGCCGGAATATCTGCTGGCTTTTATCGGTTTGTTAATTCTCGGCCCGTCGATGTTGCCGGCGATTGTGGCGCTAGGCATCCACAATGGTGCGATTATTGGCCATCTGCTCGGCCGTCACACCGAACAGATCAGGCTGCGCGCCGACGCCAGTCGCGGCGTCAGTCTCTATTTTTATGAGGTGCTGCCGCGAGTCTACCGTCAGTTTCTGGCGTTTCTGTTTTATCGCTGGGAAGTGATTTTGCGCGAGACTGCTATTCTCGGAATTCTCGGGATTGCGACACTGGGCTTTTATATCGATTCGGCGTTTGAAACCTTTCGCTTTGATCGCGCGCTGTTATTAATTCTTGCCAGTGCGGCGCTCAATATTGGTGTCGATCAGTTTGCCCGCTATCTGCGCCAACGGTTGCACTTAAAAACCACACCGGAATCGCTTTAGCTTTTGGTTTTGGTTTTGGTTTTGCCGGCTACGGCGGTTTTAAGATCAACCGCAGTACCTGCGACAGCACACGGCTTATGCCAACCTTGATAATGCCCTCGATCCAGACCAATATGCGCGGAGGACATTTCCCCGATCCCGAGGCAAACGGCGTGGTCTATCGCAAGGTTCCGATAAATATTTTTTAAAGCCAATACTTTTGTAAAATCCGCTTACCCACAGAGTCCGTTAGGAGAAGAATGAGAATGAATATAACCGCACTCAACGCACAGGTTTCGGTCTCAGACCAGATTCACGCCGCCGATATCAAGACGCTGGCCGACCAGGGGGTAAAGGTCATCGTCTGCA
Organism: Porticoccaceae bacterium; assembly: GCA_023255165.1. Lineage (GTDB taxonomy): Bacteria > Pseudomonadota > Gammaproteobacteria > Pseudomonadales > Porticoccaceae > HTCC2207. The sequence continues at coordinate 10,511 of JALRJD010000356.1, forward strand.
ACCGCCCGGACGGAGAAGCCGCCGACCAACCGAGCTTTGCCGAAATCAGCGCGGCCGCCGCCGAGCACAATATCAGCACCCTCAGCCTGCCCTTTACCGCGGGTCAGATGGACGAAAAACTGGCGGTTGAATTTGGCGAACTGCTAGCTGGCGGAGAGCGCATTCACGCCTACTGTCGCACCGGTAACCGTTCCACCCAGCTGTTTAATGCCGCTGGTGGCAGCACGGCCCCGGCTGCGCAACAGCAAGCCAAACCCGCTCCAAAAAATGGCAAGCAGAGCTTTGATGTGGTGATTATTGGCGCCGGTTCCGGTGGCATAGCGGTTTCCGCAAGCCTGTTAAAGCGCAATAACAATCTGCGCATTGCCTTGATCGACCCCTCCAGCAAACATTATTACCAGCCCGGCTGGACCATGGTTGGCGGCGGCATATTCTCCGCCGAGACCACCGAACGCGACACCGCCAAACTGATTGACCGCCGCGCCAGCCTGATCAGCGCCCGGGTCTCCAGTGTCGCCGCCAATGAAAACAAAGTGCTGCTCGAGGATGGCAATGAAGTCTATTACCAGCAGTTGATTGTTGCCCCCGGCCTGGTGATTAACTGGGGCGCTATCGAAGGCCTTGAGGAAACTCTCGGCAAGAATGGCGTGACCTCCAACTATCGCTACGACCTCGCCCCCTACACCTGGGAACTGGTGCAGCAGACGCAACAGGGCAAGGCGATTTTTACCCAGCCGCCGATGCCGATTAAATGTGCCGGAGCGCCGCAGAAGGCGCTCTATCTGTCCGCGGATTACTGGCTGAAAAACAAGCGTCTCGACAATATTAATATCGATTTTTGCAACGCCGGCGGGGTACTGTTTGGCGTCCCAGCCT
>JALRJD010000111.1 GCA_023255165.1 Porticoccaceae bacterium
AGATGTCGACAGTCTCGATTCGGTCGAGATCAAGCTGGATCTTGCCAAGACCTATATCGATATGGGTGACCCGCAGGGAGCCAAAGAGATTCTTAATGAGTTGATTGACGAGGCCGACGAACAGGGCAAGGCCAAGGCACAGAAACTGCTGGATGCGCTTTAAAGTGGGTTATTGCAGCTGCCAGTCCGGGTGCCAGTGTGTATAATTCCGCCCATGTCGGAATTGGATTGGGTTTACAGCCTCAACAGTAAAATTCCACCGGGGCAGAGCTTGCCCGCTGGAGTCAAACGCTATGCTGCCGTCGTTTCATACGACGGCAGTGCTTTTTGTGGCTTCCAAAAACAGAAGCACAGTCCCTCGGTGCAGCAAGAGCTGGAGAGGGCGCTTGGCTCGGTGGCCAACAGTGAGATTGTTATCAGCTGCGCCGGGCGCACCGACACCGCGGTGCATGCCAGTTACCAGGTGATTCACTTTGATACCTCTGCGCCACGCAGCGGTCGCAACTGGGTTAAGGGCGCCAACAGTCAGTTGCCAGACAGCATTGCGCTGATCTGGGCCGACGAGGTCAGCGCCGGCTTTCATGCGCGCTTTAGCGCTACATCGCGCACCTATCGCTATATTATTCATGGGGCAGAGGCGCGGCCGGCCATTCTCTCGCAGGGTGTTAGTTGGGTACGCTACCCACTCAATGCCGCGGCGATGCAGGAGGCCTGTCAATACCTGCTCGGTGAGCAGGATTTTTCCGCGTTTCGCGGGGCGGGTTGTCAGTCGCTGTCACCCAATCGCAATGTCACCAGTGCCCGAGTGATTGAAGCTGGTCAGCTATTGGTGTTTGAAGTGACCGCCAATGCCTTTGTGTTGCATATGGTGCGCAATATTGTCGGCTCGCTGCTTGAGGTGGGTTTTGGACGCCGTGATCCGGGTTGGATCAAGCAGCTAATTGCGGGCAGGGATCGTACCAAAAGCGCCGCGACAGCTTCGCCCAAAGGGCTTTATCTGGTGGATGTGAGTTACCCGCCAGAGCATAATATTCCCCGCTTGCCGCTGGGGCCACTGTTTGTTGGCGGGAATGTATAGCCAATAAAAACAATGTGTTAAAGCATTTAATTAAAGTAAATAGTTTCTATATTTTCAGGTGGCAAAATGTCGGTACAGGTCAAAATTTGTGGTATCACCACGACAGAGCAGGCGCTGATGGCGCAACAGGCGGGCGCCGATGCCTTGGGCCTGGTGCTCTATCGCAAAAGCAGCCGCTACGTTAGCTTGCAGCAGGCAATTGACGTGCGCCGCTCGATCGCCTCGGATGTGCTCGCGGTGGTGCTGCTGGTCAATGCCGACAAAGAGTTTGTTAAGCAGGTGATCGCCGAGGTAAAGCCGGATTTACTGCAATTTCACGGCGACGAAACTGCGGAGTTTTGTCAGCAGTTTGAGTTCCCTTATATCCGCGCACTGCGCATGCATGATCAGCTGGATATAGCTGCCGAGGCAAAAGCCTATAAATCCGCCCACAGCCTGCTGTTTGATGCCTGGCATGCTGATCAATATGGCGGCACCGGTGAGCGATTCGACTGGCATCGTCTGCCCCGCGAGCGAACCTTTAATCTGATTCTGGCTGGCGGACTGACCCCGGCCAATGTTGCCGAGGCGGTTGCTGTGGTGGCGCCGGATATGGTCGATGTCAGTGGCGGTGTCGAGTCTGCACCCGGAGTTAAAGATCCGCAGAAAGTGCGCGACTTTATTGCCAATGCCAAGAAAAAGTGACGGGCTGGTATTTAGCTCGTCCAAGCTGTCGTGTTAAACTGCCGCGCTCAAGCGGGGCGTGATATACACTGTTATAGAGCAGTGAAAACTCTGGTCCGGACACGAGTAACCGGGCAAAAGAGTGACAGCTCAGGCTTAAAACCTTTAGTGAAGTAAAACAGATGAACTGGCAAGGAAAATAGATGAACTGGCTGAATCGTATTCGACCCAAGGGGCCAACCGCCACATCAAGTGAGCGCGCGAATTCTGTTCCCGAGGGGCTGTGGAAAAAATGCCCGAAATGCGCCTCGCCACTCTATCGTCCCGAGCTCGAACGCAATCTCGATATCTGCCCCAAATGTGATCACCATATGCGTATCGGCGCCCGTCGGAGACTGGATATCTTTCTCGATGAGGCTGGCCGCAAAGAAGTTGCGGCAGAGGTTGAGCCAATCGATCGCCTGAAATTCCGCGATGTTAAAAAATACAAAGACCGCCTCACCGAGGCGCAGAAAAAGACCGGCGAAAAAGATGCTCTGGTCGCCATGAGCGGCACCTTGAAAGGTATTCCGGTGATCGCGGTTGCCTTTGAGTTTGCTTTCCACGGCGGTTCCATGGGTTATGCAGTGGGCGAGAAATTTACTCGCGCCGCGAAGCAGGCGCTGGCTGAGAACAAGCCTTTGATCTGCTTCTCCGCAACCGGCGGTGCACGTATGCAGGAGGCGTTGATCTCGCTGATGCAGATGGCCAAAACCAGCGCCATTCTCGAGCGTATGCGCCTGGCTGGTGTGCCCTATATTTCGGTGATGACCGATCCGGTTTACGGCGGTGTCTCGGCCAGTTTGGCCATGCTCGGCGATCTCAATATTGCCGAGCCGGGCGCGCGAGCGGGGTTTGCCGGGCCCAATATTATTGAGCAGACCATTCGCCAGAAGCTGCCGAAAGGTTTCCAGCGTAGTGAATTTCTGCTGGAAAAGGGCCAGATCGATATGATCGTCGCCCGCCATGAAATGCGTGATCGTCTGGCCAGTATGCTGTCGAAATTTATGCATTTGCCCGAACCCGCCGATGCCTGAACACATTAGTCTTCCCGACATTCCCCTCAAACGGTGACCAGCGCAAGCCTGGCAGAGTGGTTGGCTCTGCTCGAGGCAAGACATCCCACGGAAATTGATCTCGGCCTGGAGCGCGTTGCCGCGGTCTGGGCGACCATTCTTCAACGGCGCCAGCAGCAGGGCAGCCCGGTTATTCTTCCCACCGCGATTACCGTTGCCGGCACCAATGGCAAAGGATCCACGCTTGTCAGTATGCAGTCGATACTGTTGGCCCATGGCTACAAGGTCGGCCTGTTTACCTCACCCCATTTTCTGCACTACAACGAGCGCATCTGTGTGCAGGGCGAGCCCGCGAATGATCAGACTATTGTGCGTGTGTTTGAGGAAATTGAGCGGGCGCGTGGCGATACTTCGCTAACCTATTTTGAATTTGGCACCCTCGCGGCGCTGCTGGTGTTTATCGATGCCGGGCTCGATGTGATGTTGCTGGAAGTAGGGCTGGGCGGTCGTCTCGATGCGATTAATATTATCGATGCCGATGTCGCCGTGGTTGCCAGCATTGCCCTCGATCATCAGGCCTGGCTGGGCGACACTCGAGAATTAATTGCTGCCGAAAAACTCGGCATTGCCCGTCCAGGGCGTCCGTTGGTGGTTGCGGAAGCGGACCATCCTCAGGGTTTTAAAACCATGATTGCCGCCACTGGTGCACAGTGCTTTGCCATTGGCAGCGAGTTTAATCTGCAGTCCCAGGGCGATCGCTTCGATCTGACTGTGCGGACTGTGGCTGGTGAGTCGCTCGCGTTTTCGCAGTTGCCGGCACTGGGTCTGCTGCCAGAAGGCATCAGCGTTCATATGATTTCACCAGGCTTTGTGGCAACAGAGGCAACTGCAAAAAATGATTTTGAGATGCCAGCATTAATTAGTGCCCAAGAAG
>JALRJD010000131.1 GCA_023255165.1 Porticoccaceae bacterium
GAATCCTCAACCGTCAGCTTGAAACCTGATCCCGATGCCGGTGTGATCTTGGACACCGGGTCAGTGAAAGCATTGCTAGTGGCATGGGAAAACTCTCGAGCCACTCCCCTGATAGAGAGTGCGTACCCGCGATCTGGAGTGATTGTCCTGCACAAAAGGCAGTTCGATCTTCAGCTGCTGGCGATAGCGTTCCTGATGCCAGGTTTCGAGAAAAAAGCCGCGGCTGTCGCCATAGACTTTGGGCTCAACAATCACCGCGCCGTCGATATTGGTTTCAATTATTTTCATCAATAGCCCTCCACCACTTTCTGCAGATATTGGCCATAACCGGTTTTTGCCAGCGCACTGGCCTGCTCTTGCAGGCGTTGGGCGCAGATCCAGCCGCGGCGATAGGCAATTTCCTCAAGGCAGGCAACTTTTAAACCCTGGCGGTGCTCGACCGTCTGCACAAACTGGCTGGCCTCAAGCAGTGCATCGTGGGTGCCGGTATCCAGCCAGGCGAAGCCGCGGCCAAGCAGACTGACATTGAGGTCGCCGCGCTGCAGATAGATATTGTTGATATCGCTGATTTCCAGCTCGCCGCGCGCAGATGGCCTGATGGTTTTGGCCATTTCGACCACCTGGTTGTCGTAGAAATAGAGCCCGGTAACAGCATAGGATGACTTGGGCGCCGCCGGTTTTTCTTCGATGCTGATTGCACGGCCATGACGATCAAATTCAACTACACCAAAGCGCTCCGGGTCATTGACATGGTAGGCAAAGATGGTGGCGCCCTGTTCCCGGGCCACGGCGGCGATCAACTTGTCGCTAAAATGCTGGCCATAAAAAATATTGTCGCCCAGCACCAACGCCACATTGCTGTCGCCAATAAACGCTTCGCCAATTAAAAAAGCCTGGGCCAGACCATCAGGAGAGGGCTGTTCGGCATAGCTGAGGTTAATGCCAAACTGACTGCCGTCGCAGAGCATACGTTGAAAGCCCGGCAGATCGGTTGGCGTGGAGATAATTAAAATGTCGCGAATACCGGCAAGCATCAACACCGATAGCGGATAGTAAATCATGGGTTTGTCGTAGACCGGCAGCTGCTGTTTGGAAGCGGCCAGGGTAATCGGGTGCAGGCGGGTGCCGGAGCCCCCGGCAAGCACTATGCCTTTGCAGTGGTTTTCAGTGTGCTGCTGTTGTGTCGAAACATTATCCATATGTCTCTTACAAATCCTTTGTCTGAGTGCTGTTATCTAAAAAAACGTCAGGCTAAAAGTTATCAACCTGAAAATCGCCAACCTGAAAGCTCATCTAAAAACGCGCTTGAAAGCGACAGGAATCACTAGAATTTATAGCTCACCGATGCGGCCATTCGCAATTTATTCCGCTGCCGACCAAACTCATCCACCAGCTTGTCTGTGTAGCGCCCTTCCACTTGCAGGTCACCCCAGATAAATGATCGCTGCCATTTTGCCGAAAGGGAATAAAACTCACCACCCAGACGGGTAATGGAATGCAGTGTTGGGTTGCCACTATCAAGGCTGTCGATATTTAACTTTCCGGTGCTAAAGCGCGCTTCAATACTGTCACCGCCATTGAGATAACCAACCACACCAAAGCTGCTGACGGTGGAATCATTGTCCCAGGTTGCGCCAATAGCACGGCCCTGGTAACGGTA
>JALRJD010000207.1 GCA_023255165.1 Porticoccaceae bacterium
GAGGAAGAGGAATTTGTCGAGGTTCTCGATGAGGCCGTCGCGGCGGACATGGATGAAGCGCCGGGAGCAGGTAGTTCATCAGACGACAGTTCATCAGACGACAGTGCACTAGACGACAGTGCACTAGACGACAGTGCAGCAGACGAGACTGCTGAGGAATAAGGCCGGATCATGACTGATAAAAACCCGCTGCTCGAGTTGCGCAATCAGATTGATGCTATTGATCAACAGATCATGGAAAGCATCAGTGCTCGGGCGCGCTGCGCACAGGAAGTCGCAAAGATAAAAAAACAGCAGGGCGACCAAGCCTATTACCGACCTGAGCGCGAAGCCCAGGTGCTGCGTGCGGTAATGGAAAAAAACACCGGTCCGCTCGGCAATGAAGAGATGGCGCGACTGTTTCGCCAGATTATGTCAGCCTGTTTGGCTCTTGAGCAGCCGATCAAAGTCGCCTTCCTCGGCCCCGAAGGCACCTTCACCCAGGAAGCGACTCTCAAGCACTTTGGCGACTCGGCAATCACCGTGCCCAAAGCGGCCATCGATGAAGTGTTTCGCGATGTTCTGGCCGAGTCTTGCAACTACGGCGTTGTGCCAGTTGAAAACTCCACCGAGGGCGTAGTCAGCCACACCCTGGACAGCTTTATCGATTCCTCGGTCAAGATCTGCGGTGAAGTCGAACTGCGCATTCATCAGCACTTTATGATTGGTCCCAATACCAATAAAGACAATATCACCCGGGTATACTCCCATGCCCAGTCGCTGGCCCAGTGCCGCAAGTGGCTGGACTCCAACTACCCGAATATCGAGCGCGTGGCGGTCAGCAGCAATGCCGAAGCGGCGCGACGGGTGCAGGGTGAGTGGAACTCGGCGGCGATTGCCGGCGATATGTCCTGCGAACTCTACAGCCTCGACAAACTGTGGGAAAAAATTGAAGACCGCCCCGACAACTCGACGCGCTTTTTGATTATTGGCCGAGAAGACGTGCCCCCCAGCGGTGATGATAAAACCTCGCTTGTGGTGTCTGTGCACAACCGCCCCGGCGCGCTGCACGATCTGCTCGAGCCATTCCGCCGACACAATGTCGATATGACCCGCCTCGAGTCGCGACCATCGCGCAGCAGCAAATGGTCTTATGTGTTCTTTATTGATTTTGCCGGTCATGTTAATGACCCGGCCGCCGCGGCAGTACTCGCCGAACTCGCCCCGGACGTGGCAGAGCTCAAAGTGCTTGGCTCCTATCCGCGCGCAGTTCTATAACTGTTGCTGCGCTCAATCTGTTTTATTCGTTTAGACGACTGTGATCTGTAATGTTGGATAACTCTCAAACAACACAACCGGTGGTTAATCGTCTGGTTGTTATCGGACTCGGGCTGATCGGCTCGAGTCTTGCGTTGGCCGCCCGCAATGCCGGGCTGGCGCGTGAAGTTGTGGGGATATCACGACGTTCATCTACGCTGGATCTGGCCGTTGCCGAAAATATTATCGATCGCCGGGAAACCGACCTGGCCGCCATCGCAGCGCAGTTGGGCGCGGGCGATATGGTAGTCATCGGC
>JALRJD010000219.1 GCA_023255165.1 Porticoccaceae bacterium
GACGCCAAGCCCCGAGCCTGTTTGCTCGGCGAATAATCGAGGGATTCGATAACCGAGAGGATCTTTTCCCGAGTCGCCTTATTGACGCTCTGCGAATCGTTGAGCACCCGTGAAACGGTTCGTTTGGAGACACCAGCAATACGCGCTACATCATTGATTGTCGCGGTTGCTTTGGATTCACCACTGCTATTTCTAGCCACACTTAACTCCCTAACAATGCTTTAAGGTCAAGTGATTGATTATTGACCATAACATTGTGCAGATTAATTGATTGCACATTTTCCACCACGCCCAGCGAATCCGCATTGGCCACATTGACGGAGTGCAATGACAGGCCACTGAGCTGGTTGTCGGGAAAACCGCGCAGAACAAAAACCCGCTGCGCATTTTTGACATTGATATTGCTGATGCGCACATTGCGCACCTGGGGCATCCAGTCGCCGTCGGGTCCTTCTTCGTAATAATAGTTGACCACAATAACGTCTTTCACCGTGCCGATATTAATATCACTGTAGTTAAGATTTTCAATCAGACCACCGCGGGCTGCATTGGTCTTGATGCGGATCGCGCGCTCCAGGTCTGGGCTGCTCATCTCGCAACGGCGTACATGCAGATTGTTGATGCCGCCGGAAATTTCACTGCCAATCACCACACCGCCGTGACCGGCCAGCATCAGGCAATCCTGGACCAAAATATTGCGGCTCGGCACATTGATACGACGGCCATCATTATTGCGCCCGGATTTAATCGCAATACAGTCATCGCCGGTATCAAACTTGCAGTTTTCAATCACCACGCGATTACAGGATTCGGGATCACAACCGTCTGAATTGGGGCCGTGGCTGATAAAGGTGACACCGCGCACGGTGACATCTTCGCTCAACACCGGGTGCACCAACCAGAACGGTGAATCCTTAATGGTGATATCTTCAACCAACACCTGCCGGCATTGATAAAACTGCACCATTGGCGGACGCAGATAGCTGCCCTCACCAAAGCGACGCTGGTCCACCGCAACACCCTGCTCGGCCTGCTCAAATAATTTATTGCGCGCGGGCTGCTGCGCTTCACCGGCAACCGTATTCCAGTGCTGCTCTTTGTGCGGCCCTTTCCATGGCCACCAGGTGTCGTTGTCGGCATTGCCATTGAGCACACCGCCGCCAGTCACCGCCACGTTGGTTGCGTCCATGGCATAGATCAACGGCGAATAATTGAGCAGCTCCATCCCTTCCCAGCGGGTAAACACCATCGGCAGATAGGCTTTGGGGTCGGTGACAAAACTGAGCTCGGCATCGCTGTCGACATGCAACTCAATATTGCTGCGCAGATGAATCGGACCGGTTTTAAAAGTGCCGCCGGCAACCACAACGCGACCACCTCCCTGATTGGCGCAGGCCTCAATGGCAGCGGCAATCGAAGCCGTGCAATCGGTCACGCCATCGCCCTTGGCGCCAAAGTCGGTGACCGCAAAATCGCCTGCGGGAATAGTCGGCAGTTGCGTCAGCGCCTTGATTTGATCGGCTGACAGTTGATCCTGATCAGCCGCCAATGACCCACTCTGCCCGGAAGATGCCAATGGCGATCGATCGCATCCGGCAACCATCAGCGCCATGGCCAGCAGAGACTTGTTAAAGCCGCGACGACTGATTGGTTTTGACGTAATTGATGACTTGGAAGAAGAAATAGTGGAAGACATATCAAACTACCCTTTTATGATCAGATTGGCCGGCATCGAGTCGTGATTGATAATCGCACCGCGATGACAAATCACCGTCGAGGCCAGTGTATGGCCAGCCACGGCACTCTGCTCCGGGCTGGCGCCGGACAGTCGCGCCGACAGATAGGCGCCATTAAATGAGTCGCCGGCACCGGTTGAATCGACCACCTGGCTCACCTCGCAGGCACGCACCCAACCATTGAATTGATCGCTGGCAATCAGCGCACCATTGCCACCATCTTTTAACACCACCTCATCGACGCCCAGGTCGCGGTAACAGGCGATGCTCTGCTCAACAGAGCTGTAATCAAACAGCAGCACTTCATCTTCAAAGGTCGGCAAAACCATATCGCAGAGCGGAAACAGATCACGGTAACGCTGCAGGGCGACATCCCGATGTTGCCAGTTGCGCGGGCGATAGTTGCCATCGAAGGCCAGTTTGGCGTTTTTATCACCAGACCCTTTGCTGCACAGTGAATCCAGCACAGTTTTAAACACATCAAACGAGGCATCGCTCATCAGCGACAGGGTAATGCCAGAGAGATAGATCCAGTCGCTGTCGGCCAGGCGCTGGGCCAGCGAGGCAACTGCATTGGCATCGGCAAAAAATTGTTTGGCCGCCGACTGTGCGCGCCAATAATTAAAGGTGCGCTCACCCTGGCTGTCGGTTTGAATCATATAGAGGCCGGGCACCGCATCTGGATAACGGGCAATCAGATCAGTGTTAACCCCTTCATCACGCCATTCAGAGAGCATCCAATCGCTGTAGACATCTTCTCCCAGCGCGGTGATATAGGCCACATCGATACCGCAGCGCGCCATATAAACCGCGGTGTTCAAGGTGTCGCCACCGTAGCTGAAATTGCACGCCATATCCCGCGCCAGCCGGTTTCCCGTGGGGTTGGATAACTCGAGCATACATTCGCCCAATGAGGCAATTTTCATTGTCATATCTGCTTACTGAATCAGGTCAAATGAGCGTGGCAGCCATTCGCTGATGGCGGGCACATAGGTCACCAGCAGCAGCGCCACAATCATCGCCGCATACATTGGCAGGATCGGACGAATAATACCGGTGATACTCGACTTGGCAACACTGCAGCTGACAAACAACACACTGCCCACAGGTGGGGTGCAGAGACCGATCGACAGGTTGAGCACCATCATAATGCCGAAGTGCAGCGCCGACATATCCAGCGCCAGCGCCACCGGCAAAAAGATCGGCGTAAAGATCAACACCGCTGGCGTCATATC
>JALRJD010000241.1 GCA_023255165.1 Porticoccaceae bacterium
GAGGAAGACTAATGGTGCTTAAATCGGTTAGGTTTAACAGTATTGCTCTGGCCATTTTTGCTTTGGTCACGGCACTGATTTTGGCAGTCACCAACGATCTGACCTACGAGCGCATTGCGCAGTCAGAACGTGAAGCCGCCGAGCGCGCATTGCTGGAAATTATTCCGCTTGAGCGTCACGACAACGATCTGCTGATGGATGTGCAGCCGGTGCCAGAACAATATTGGGCCATGCTCGGTCTCAAAAAAGGCGGCAATATTCATATTGCCCGGGACAAGGGTCAACCGGTCGCTGCGATTATTCCGGCCGTCACACCTGATGGTTACAGTGGCTCGATCGCGATGATTATCGGCATTAATTTTGATGGCACCATTGCCGGCGTGCGTGTGGTGGAGCATCGTGAAACACCGGGCCTGGGCGACAAAATAGATCTAAAAAAGAGCAACTGGATTCTGGATTTTAACGGCAAGTCGCTGGAAAACCCGCAGCGGGAAAATTGGAAAGTGAAAAAAGAAGGCGGCGAGTTTGATCAATTTACCGGCGCGACGATCACGCCTCGTGCAGTGGTAAGCCAGGTTTTGAAATCGCTGCAATACTTTGAGCATGATCAGGAGCGGTTACAGAAAATCAGCGCCGCCAATGCCGCACTTGAAATGGAACAGGCAGCACAATGAGTGAAATACAAGCCACTGAACAGCTAATTCCTGAACAGATAACAGACGCCACACCCGCCGCTGACACAGGCTCGGATATAACTGTTGCTGAGATTACCAAAAACGGGCTGTGGAATAACAACCCGGCGCTGGTGCAACTGCTCGGCCTCTGTCCGCTGCTGGCGGTCTCCGGCACCGTCGTTAATTCGCTCGGTCTGGGTCTGGCTACCATGATGGTATTAATCGGTTCCAACACCATCGTCTCGTTGATTCGCAACCATGTCAGCGACGCCGTTCGGCTGCCCGCCTTTGTGATTATTATCGCCGCCTTCGTAACCTGCGCCGAACTGTTAATGAAAGCCTACACTTATGAGCTGTATCAGATTCTGGGCATTTTTATTCCCCTGATCGTTACCAATTGCGCCATTCTTGGTCGTGCAGAAGCCTTTGCCAGCAAACATCATGTGGGCTATGCCGCACTCGACGGCTTTATGATGGGGCTCGGGTTTTTACTGGTGCTGGTGGCGCTCGGCGCGATTCGTGAATTGTTTGGTCAGGGCACGCTGTTCGCCAATATGCAGTTGCTGTTTGGCGACAATGCCAGCCAATGGATACTGCAACCCTTTGGCGACAACTACAGTTTTCTGGTCGCTGTGCTGCCGCCCGGCGCATTTTTGGTTACCGGCCTGTTGATTGCCACCAAAAACGCCATCGATGCTGCCATCAAGCGGCGCACCGACGCGAGAAAACAGCGCCCGGTCGCAGGTGCCAAGCGGATTAGAACAACAGGTCATATCAGTTGATTAAACTTCCCACAGAGGACGGTGGAGATTTATGAATAAGACCGGCGCATGGTTAACCCGGTACGCACTGGAACAACTTGATGTATCACATACCTTTGGTATTCCCGGCGTGCAAAACGCCGAGATCTACGACCAGCTAAATCAATCAAAACAGATTACGCCGCATCTGGTTAATCATGAGATGAGCGCCGCCTTTATGGCCGACGCACTGAGCAGAACCAGTGCCGGCAGCATCGGCACCATGGTGGTGGTCGCCGGTTCCGGCGTCACCCACGCCATCAGTGGTATTGGTGAAGCTTACATGGCCGGCATTCCACTGCTGATTATTGCCGGTTCGCCCCATAGCCAGTTAGGCCTGCAATCGTTGGATACAGGTGAAATTCTAAAGCCGCTAACCAAAGCGGTTTATCGAATCAGCAACCACCAAGAGATTGTTAAAATCCTGTTTGAAGCGCATCAAATTGCCACCAGCGATCGGCCCGGGCCGGTCTATGTGGAAATCCCTGTGGATATTCAGCAGCTCGAAGGTGAGATCAGCGAACCACTGCCAACCTTTATACAAAGCGCTAATGATAATGCCCCGACCGTTAGCGACGCCGACCTCGACGCAGCGGCAAAACAACTGCTGAAGGCAAAATCGCCCGGCATTATTGTTGGCTGGGGCGGCGTTGACGCACAGCAAGAATTGATCATCCTCGCAGAACAGCTCGGCGCACCGGTCTGCACTACTCTCTCAGGCATCAGCAGCTTCCCCGCCAAACATCCACTGCATGCCGGCATGCTGTTTGGCCCTGCCGCGGTGCCAAGTGCGGAACACGCCTTCAAAGAGTGCGACTGTCTGCTGGCCATCTGCACCAGCTTTAATGAAATCGACACCGCCGCCGGCAGCGCTCAACCACCGCGCTGTCTGGTGCAAATCGATAACGACCGCGACAGCTTTAACACTGATTATCCAGCTTCATCGATACTCTGTGGCGATATCAAACAAACCGTCACCGGGCTGCTCTACAAGTTGCAGGAGCAACAGCCAAGCCCCGCAATTAGCAGCGATATGGCAAGCGCAATTGCAACTGACAAAGCCGCGTTTATCGAAGACTGGTTCGGCCACAACAGCAAAGGCCGGGTTAACCCCGCGCTGTTTTTTGAAAAGCTGCGCAAGGCAATTAATGAAGATGCCATTATTGTTACCGACGATGGCCTGCACACGTTTCTCGCCGCTGAATTAATGGCTATCAACAGCCCGCGCAGTTTTATCTCACCCTCGGATTTTAATGCCATGGGTTACTGCATCCCGGCGGTTAATGCCGCCAAACTGGTCAACCCGAAAAAACAGACCATTGGTATTCTCGGCGACGCCGCCATGTTGATGAATGGCATGGAAGCACTGACCGCTGTGCGCGAAAATCTCGGCACCATCTACTGCATTTTTAATGATGGCAAAGTCTCGCGCGTCAACCGCAGCCAGCGCGTCAGTCAAAATCAGAGCACCTGCACCAAACTTGGTAACGTCAACTGGGGCGCCTTCGCCGACTCTATCGAGTGCGGCTATATCCCGGTGAGAAACAACGATGAAATAGAACTGGCGCTGCGCCATGCACTGGAAACTGCCGCGCAAAAACAGCCGATTTTTCTCGATATCGCCATCGATTATTCACGCAGCAGCAACTACGCCCAGGGCGTGGCAAAGGCCAATATGGCAAAGCTGTCAGGGAAAAATAAATTGGGGCAGTTCGGGCGCGCGATTGTGCGCAAGCTCACCGGCTAGACTATTCGGATCTGGCTAATATTTTTCCAGATCTTTATCGAACAGCATTTCAATATCCCGAAAGGCCTTAAACTCCAGATAATTATCACTCGGGTCACGCACAAACAAAGTCGCCTGCTCACCCTTGCGCCCGGCAAACCGAACATAGGGCTCGATAACAAACTCCACAGCTTTTTGCTCAAGCCGCACAACAAACTGCTGGTACTGATCCCAATCGAGAATCACACCAAAATGAGACGCCGGCACAGCGTGTCCATCAACAGGATTAGTCGCCGCCGAAGGATGCTCGTCCGCCGCAACCAGATGCGCCACCAACTGATGGCCAAAGAAATCAAAATCGATCCAGCGATCAGACTCACGACCGGTTTTGCAACCGAGAATATCCGTATAAAAGCCTCGGGCAGCTTCAAGGTCGGTGACCGGGAAGGCGAGATGAAAGCGAGGGAAACCGGTTGTTGTCGTGCGGTCACTCATGATGTCTTTCTACTTGGTTAGGGCTGCCGATAATACCACCGATCGGCTATGGCGAGGAGTCATCGACGTGATCAAACAAGACAAGCATTGGCTGATGGTCTCCGACCCAGAACAACCCCCGACTCCGGCCTCCACTAATGTCAGCTCACGGTCTGGCGGGAGATCGCATCACAATTTATAAAAAATATATATGTTCCTTGGAAAAA
>JALRJD010000257.1 GCA_023255165.1 Porticoccaceae bacterium
TCACCCCTGGCAGCAGGATACCAGCGAGCTGATTACGCAATGGGAGCTACAGCAGCAATAGGCGCTTAGCCAAAAGCGCCCAATAATTAGCGGCTAACCAACCGTTTTAAAAAAAGAGAGCACCAATGAGCAGAGATAATAAAAATAACATGCTCGCCCTGCTGCTAACCGGCCTCTGTGGTCTGGCGGCAGCTGATGGCTATAATCCCGAAGCGCTAAAATCCGGCCGCGCCGACCCGAGCATGCATCTGCAGCAGGGCAGCGATCAGCGCGAAGCGCAAAAAATCAATGATGTGATCTACAAGGCCACCGGTTTTGGCAACACCTTTATGGTGGTTACCGAGCAGGGTAATGTCATTATCGACACCTCGCTGCCGGGCATGGCGCCCAAGCACAAGCAATTGCTCACCGCGGTTAGCGACGGCCCGATTCACTCGCTGATTATCACCCATGGTCACGGTGACCACACCGGCGGCGTTGCGCTCTGGCGTCAGCCGCAGACCAAAGTGATCGCGCAGCAAAATATGCTCGAGTTTCTCAGCTATCAAAAGCGCCTGAAAAACCTGTTTATGCAGCGCAACAGTGCGCAGTTTGGTTTTGATCTGGTGGAGCAGCCCACGGCGTTAACCACTGCCAGCGCCGCCGCCAATATGTTGCCCAACACCTTATTTGATCAGCGTTTTGACTTTACTCTCGGCCAGCAGCAGTTTGAGGTATTGCACACTCCGGCGGAAACCTACGATGCGCTAACCGTGTGGATGCCGCAATACAAAGCTGCCTTTGTCGGTGATCTGTTTTACCGCTCGTTCCCGAATATCTATACATTGCGAGGCACCAAGCCGCGTTGGGCGCTGGACTACATCAGCTCAATCAACCGTGTGCTGGCGCTGAAGCCTGAAATCCTGCTGCCCAGCCACGGTGAGCCGATCATCGGCGAGGCTAACATTCGCCGTGAGCTGCTTCGTTATCGCGATGCCATTCAATATGTGCACGACCAAACCGTGCAGGGCATGAACGCCGGCCGCGATGTCTACAGCCTGATGCGCGAGATTAAACTGCCCGCCGAACTGGATGTGGGTGAGGCCTATGGCTGGGTCTCCTGGTCGGTGCGCGGTATCTACGAAGGCTATATGGGTTGGTTTGATGGCGAACCCGTCAGCATGTACGCCGAGTCGCCGCAGTCGGTCTACCCAGATCTGGTGGCACTGGCCGGGGGTGCGGACAAAGTGGCGGGCCTGGCCGGGCAGCATTTGAATCAGGGACATTTGGTCAAAGCACTG
The DNA here is from genome assembly GCA_023255165.1 of Porticoccaceae bacterium. Classification (GTDB taxonomy): domain Bacteria; phylum Pseudomonadota; class Gammaproteobacteria; order Pseudomonadales; family Porticoccaceae; genus HTCC2207. The sequence goes on from JALRJD010000257.1 coordinate 1,281, forward strand.
CGTTTAATCGAAGCCGCGCTGGCTGCCGAGCCTGATAATCAGGCCGTGTTGGCTATGCGCCTGCAGATCTTAACTGCGCTGCGCAAAGCCTCGGGTAATCTCAATGAGTCGGGCTGGCTAAACCATGGCATCAACCAGACCTACAGACAGCTGCAAAGTCAGCCGTAAAAAACAGAATAAAAAACGAGAATAAAAAATGAGCCAAGCACAGCCAGTCCAGATCGATACCCTGATCAAAAATGCC
>JALRJD010000327.1 GCA_023255165.1 Porticoccaceae bacterium
TCGATGAAGTGATTCGGATTCGCACCGGCGAGACTGGCGAACAGGCGGTTTAAGCGCCGCCTTCCTGTCGGTTATCGCAGCGCTAAAAGCACTAACAGCAACAGCAGGGATGTTCTCTAATATGCATTTTTACCAATCCAAAGCAGGCAAGGTTGCGCTGTTGCTCGCGCTGTTTATCTCGGCTGTCAGTTCTGTGCAGATGGCCGCGGCGGCCAGTGAAAAAGAGATTATCGCCAACCTCACTTCCGCGCGCCCCGATCTCAAGTTTGAGATTGTCGGCGACGCTGTGCTGCCCGGCTTCTATCTGGTGCAGGTGCAGGGCGGCCCGCTGCTCTATGCCTCAGACGATGGCCGCCACTTCTTTGATGGCAACCTCTACCAGATTGCCAACAACCAGTTTGTCGATGTGCGCGAGCTGGGCCTGATAAAAATGCGTCGCGATCTGCTGGCCACGCGCCGAACCGATGACATGATTATTTTTAAACCGGACGGGCCAAGTAAAGCGATTATCAATGTGTTTACCGATGTCGACTGTGGCTACTGCCGCAAGCTGCACAATGAAGTGCCGCAGTTAAATGCCATGGGCATCGAAGTGCGTTATCTGGCGTTTCCGCGTGCCGGACTAGAATCGGACTCTTTCGACAAGATCGCCACCGCCTGGTGTTCCGACACGCCGCAACAGGCGCTCACCGATCTGAAAAATGGCAAGAAGCTGCCGAACAATGTCTGCCCCGGCAATCCGATTGCCGAGCATTACCGCCTTGGTGGCTCGATGGGTGTCAGCGGCACACCGGCGATTGTACTGATGGATGGAACCATGATTCCGGGTTACCGCCCGGCAGAGGATTTTGCCCAGATGTTTGGTCTCGATGCGGCCAACTGATCGCGCACCAATATCAGCTTAAAAGCCGCCTCATTCACGATTATCAGCGCCCTTCGCATTGACAGGGGGCGGTCCGCCATTTACTGTTGCCGGTCATTTTAATCACTCATATTCAGTTCGGGGAAACACCTTGAAATCGGTCCATATTGGTATCTGCGGTCTCGGCACAGTGGGCTCGGGAACACTTAATCTGCTGCAGCGCAATGCCCAATTAATCAACCCGCGAGCCAACTGCGAAATTATTGTTTCCCAGGTTGGCGCACGCCGCGACAACCCCAACTGCGACACGTCCTCTTTACAGGTCTCGCGCGATATTTTTGATGTCGCCAAAAACCCGGAAATCGATATTGTTGTCGAGCTGATCGGCGGCACTACTGTAGCCCGCGATCTGGTGATGACCGCGCTGGAAAATGGCAAACATGTCGTCACTGCCAACAAGGCATTGATTGCCGAACATGGCATGGAAATTTTTGCCACTGCCGAGCAGCGCAATCTGATGGTTGCCTACGAAGCCGCTGTGGCCGGTGGCATTCCGATTATTAAAGGTCTGCGTGAAGGCCTGGCTGGCAATCGGGTGAATTGGCTGGCCGGTATTATCAACGGCACCACCAACTTTATTCTCTCCGAGATGGACAGCAAAGGTCGCGAGTTTGCCGATGTGCTTAGCGAAGCGCAGCAAAAAGGTTACGCCGAAGCCGATCCCACTTTCGATGTGGAAGGCATCGATGCCGCGCACAAACTGGTGATTCTGGCATCGCTGGCCTTTGCTATTCCCCTCGATACCCAGCCTGTCTTTACCGATGGCATTACCCAACTGCACCCGCAGGATGTCGCCTATGCCCGCGAGCTGGGTTATGCGGTGAAACATCTTGGTATTGCACGCCGGACTGACGAGGGCGTCGAGCTGCGAGTGCACCCGACACTGGTGCCCCAGAGCTGCCTGATCGCCGAAGTGGATGGTGTGCTGAATGGCGTGATGGTCAGTGCCGACGCCGTTGGCACCACCATGTTTTATGGCCCGGGTGCAGGCGCTGCACCGACTGCTTCATCCGTGGTAGCCGATATTATTGACGTGGCGCGCGCCATGCACAGCGACCCCCAGAGTTGGGTGCCGGCGCTGGGTGTGCCCACCGCCGCGATCAAGCCGTGTCGGATTCTCGATATTCAAGAGATTGAAACCAGCTTTTATATGCGCTTCTCGGCTCTCGACAAGCCCGGCGTGCTGTCGAATATCACGCGCATTATGGCCGACGCCAGCATCAGCATCGAAGCCATTATCCAGCGCGAGCAGCCGGCTACCGAAGAGTATGTGAACGTGATTATTCTCACCAGCGTCACCCGTGAGAGTGCGCTCGACGCCGCTGTCGAACGCATCGAAGCCCTGGACACTGTGCGTGACTCGGTGACCTTTATTCGTGTCGAACATCTGGACCAGTAAATGAAATATATCAGTACCCGTGGCGGCGTTGAGCCACAAGATTTTGAAGATGTTGTGCTCACCGGACTGGCGCCGGACGGCGGCCTGTTTGTGCCCCAGCAATTGCCGGTATTCAGTCAGGAAGAAATTGCCTCCTGGGCCGGGCTCTCGTATCAGCAACTGGCTCTGAAAATCATCAGCCCATTTGTTGCCGGTGCGATTCCGGAGGATGACCTCAAACAGCTGATCGACAAGTCCTATGCAACTTTCCGCCACGGTGGCATTGCGCCGCTGATCCAGACCGGCCACAACGAGTGGATTATGGAGCTGTTCCATGGCCCCACTCTGGCGTTCAAGGATTTTGCGCTGCAGTTTTTGGGTCATCTGCTCGATTACATTCTTGCCAAGCGTGGGCAAAAAGTGGTGATTATGGGCGCCACATCCGGCGATACCGGCTCGGCGGCGATCGAAGGCTGCCGCCGCTGTGAGAATATCGATATCTTTATTTTGCACCCGTACAACCGCGTGTCGGACGTGCAGCGTCGCCAGATGACCACCGTGCTGGCTGACAATGTTCACAATATTGCCATGCATGGCAATTTTGATGACTGCCAGAATATGGTCAAGGCGAGCTTTGCCGACCAGTCATTCCTGCCCGAAGGTCGCCAGCTGGCGGCGGTAAACTCGATTAACTGGGCGCGTATTATGGCTCAGATCGTCTACTATTTTTGGGCTTCGCTGTCGCTCGGCGGGCCGCAGCGCAAAGTGTCATTCTCGGTGCCAACCGGAAACTTCGGCGATATTTTTGCTGGCTATCTGGCCCATAAAATGGGTCTGCCGATCGAGCAGTTGGTGATCGCCACCAACCAAAACGATATTCTGCACCGCTGCATCAGCGACAATGATCACAGCACCCGACCGCTGGAACAGAGTCTGGCGCCGAGCATGGATATTATGATTTCCAGCAACTTTGAGCGCCTGTTGTTTGATCTTTACGATCGCGATGGCGCTGCTATTGCAGAGTTAATGAAAGATGCCAAAGCGGGCCATATGAATCTGAGCGATGCGGCGCTGAGCGAAGCGCGCAAGTTGTTTTCCAGTTATCGCTGTGACGACAGTGGCATGGTGGAGATGATTCGCAGTGTCTATCAGCAGAGCGATTATTTGATGGATCCGCACACCGCGATTGGCCTCGATGCCGCCCGTCACTGCCGCCTGAATCAAGAGACGCCAATGATCACCCTGGCCACCGCGCACCCGGCGAAATTCCCGGATGCGGTCAAGCGCGCTGGTTACCCTCATGATCCTGAGTTGCCGACCCATATGGCGGATCTGTTTGAAAAAGAAGAGCGCTACACGGTGCTGGATAATGACCAGCAAGCTGTGCAGGCATTTATCGCCGGGCATATTAGCGCTTGAGATTTTCAGCGCCTGAGTTTTCCGCGCCTGAGGTTTTCAGCCTAAATCGCAACCACTCTAACGGGCACGCCATTTAATGCCGCATTGCCACTGGCCTGATCGATAAGCTTGTTATCGGTCAGGTCATTGCAGCTGACACCATCCTGCTCCACCGCAATTCCCAAACTGACACCTTCGCGCTTGTGTCCCCAACCATGGGGCAGACTGACCACGCCGGGCATTACCTCATCGCTGGCCAAAACCTGAGTTTCCACTGCGCCGACGCGAGACTCAATGCGCACCTGCGCCTGGTCTTGCAGCTGCCTGGCGGCCAGGTCATCCGGGTGCATCAGCAACTGCCAGCGAGGCTTACCTTTAACCAGTCGATGTGAGTTATGCATCCAGGAATTATTGCTGCGAATATGGCGACGTCCAATCAGCAGCAGTTCATCCGCCTTAGTCGGCGCGCCGGTCTCGGCGAGGCGGGCAATATCCTGCAACAGATAATCGGCCAGCAGATGAATTTTGCTGTCGGCGGTGCACAACCGTTCGCGCAAGCTCGGTTCGAGGGGGCCTATATCCAGCCCGTGGGGATGCTGTTTAATTTTATCCAGCGTCAGCTCAAGACGGTGACCGGCCGCGGCGCTGTAAGGCCCGCGCTGAATACCCATATCGATAAGCAGGTCCGGAGAGGGCAGCGGTTTGAGCGTCATGCCCTTACGCGCGGCAATCGCCAGCCCCAACTGATTAAAAATTTCCCAGTCGTGTTTGCTGTCAGCGGCGGGCTCGAATACCGCCTCGTTGAAGCGCGCTGTGTTGTGCACCGCCAGACGGTGGAAAGCAATGTCGTAGTGGTCGTGCTCAAGGGCGCTGGTGGGCGGCAGAATGATATCCGCATGTTGCGTGGTTTCATTGATATAGAAATCCACACAGACCATAAAATCGAGCCCGCTCAGAGCAGCATCCATCTGCTGACCATTGGGCGCCGACAACACCGGGTTGCCCGCCGTGGTAATCAGGGCGCGGATCTGTCCTTCGCCCTCGGTGAGCATCTCCTCGGCCATCACCGTGGCGGGAAGCTCACCGGCAAATTCCGGCAGACCACTGACACGACTGTGAAAGGCGGCAAAATGACCGGCGCCAGATTCACCTGGCTTGACATAACCAAAGGCTGGCGACGACAGCATCATGCCGCCGCGCACATCCAGCGAGTTGGTGAGAATATTAATAATCTGGATCGCCCACTGACACAGCGTGCCAAACACCTGTACCGAAACACCCATGCGGCCATAGCAGACCGCACCTTCAATCGTTGCCATATCGCGGGCCAACTGCCGCACCTGTTCTGCCGCAATGCCAGTGCGCTGTTCTGCGAGTTCAGGAGTAAAGGGCTGACAGGCAGTGCGGATATCATCGATCTCAGATAACAGGTCGCTGAGGTGGCCGGTATTCACCAGATCTTCGGCAAACAGGGTGTGGATCATCGCCATCAACAGATAGGCGTCAGTGCCGGGACGGATAAACAGATGTTGGTCGGCAATCTCGGCGGTTTCCGAGCGCCGCGGATCGATCACAATAAAGCGCCCACCGTGTTGCTGAATCGCCTTCAAACGTTTGGGCACATCGGGTACGGTCATAATGCTGCCGTTCGACGCCAGCGGGTTGCCGCCGATAATCAGCATATAGTTGGTGTGGTCGATATCCGGAATCGGGATCAGTGACTGGTGGCCATACATGGTGTACGAAGTCAGATGATGGGGTAGCTGGTCGAGGCTGGTGGCCGAGAAATGGATTTTGGTCTGCACCGCTTTGCGCAACACACTGGCGTGGGTCATGCTGCCATAGTTATGTACGTTGGGGTTACCGGCAAAGAAAGCGACCGAGTCGGCGCCATGTTGTTCCTGCACTGCAACGATGCGCTCGGCGACGGTTTCGAAGGCTTCATCCCAGCTGATAGTTTCCCATTTGTCACCGCTGCGTTTGACCGGCTGACGCAGGCGGTCGGGGTCGGTGTAGATGTCCTGCATGGCGGTGCCTTTGGGGCAGATATAACCGCGGCTGAGGGGGTCCTGTTTGTCTCCTTTGATTGAGATTACCTGGTCGCCTTGGGTTTTGATCTCAAGGCCGCAGATGGCTTCACAGAGGTTGCAGGCTCGGTAGTGGGTTTTTATCTCAGCGGGCATCTTCTACTCTCCGGTATTTAGTGCCTGGTCATAGTAACCGATCGGTGTGGGAAATATTCACACACGCGTTAAAAGTTTATGGCTGAGGGGTTTTGGGCTTTGACCTCCCAAATAACTTACTTTTTCACCACTTGCGGACATCTACTGTCAGTCTTTTTTATTTCGTCATTCTGAGGGAACGCAGAGACCGAAGGAATCCATTTGGTTTTGTGTTTGGTTGGGTGGTTGGGTGGTTGTGAGCCCAGCATCAGCAGACCCTTGTTCGCGGTTCCATTCCTTTGCGCCTTTCAGCGCTCGGAAAACT
>JALRJD010000071.1 GCA_023255165.1 Porticoccaceae bacterium
CTGATTGGAAATGCCAAAGCCGAGGGATTTTTTCTACAGCCAACCGGCATGCAGTAATTCGGCAAACTGATCGATATCGCCATTGCCAGAAATAACCTTGCGCATTTCGTCGGCCAGATCGCGCATTTCCCGCAGCACGGCGAAGGTATCCTGGCGCTGGGTTCCGGCGCTCTGCTTGAGCAAGATATCGTCGGCACTGCGCTGCTGTGCGGTGTAGAGCAGCAAAGTTCTCGCCTCCAACTCGCGTAAGGTTTCAGGCTGATAAGGCACTGGTTCAACGTCCACGCTGTTGTTTGCGTGGAAGCGAATGTAATTAAGTGAACCGTAAGCGGCGGCGTACTGATCCTGTTTACCGATCGGTTTCTTCAAAATATCAATCTCAATCTGGCAGGCTTGCTCAGCGAGTTTTTGCGGGCTGGTAATCTGTCCCTTGTAAGCATTGAGCGCATTTAGCAGCCCGACCGCCAGACTGCTACTGGAACCCAGGCCGGTGCCGGAGGGCACATCGCCGATAGTGGTAATTTCGAGATGCTTACCGAGCTCGGTCATGCGCAATGCTTCGCGGGCAATAGTGTGTTCTATCTGCTCGATTGAGTCGGCAATTTCGGTTTTGGTATAAGCCACCCGGGTCGAGGCCTTAAATCGAGGGCTGACAGTGACATACATATGTTGCGACAGCCCCACCGAAAGCACGGCGCCCATCTCCTTTTGATAAAAGGAAGGCAAGTCTGTGCCACCCCCCGCAAAACTGACCCGGTACGGTGTCTGGGAAATGATCATTGGCCTGCTCCTTTGGCGTTATGCTTTGCAAGACTCTGCCTGAACTTTTCAAGCAGCGGCTCGAGGCAATTTTTCAGGTCAAATTGACTGACAACCTTTTCACGGCCCTGACGCGACAATTTGCTGTGCAGCGATTTGTCATTGATAAGCTGCTCAATTTTCTCCGCCAGATCCTCGGCATTGTTTGGCTCGGCCAGCAGCCCGGTTTCACCGTCTTCAACAAGATCAGGAATGCCCACCAAGCGCGTTGAGATCACCGGCACGCCGCAGGCCATGGCTTCCATTAACATCTGCGGCAGGCCATCAACATCGCCATCATTAGCCCAGACGCAAGGCAGACAATAGATGTCGCCGCGACGCATAAATTCGGGAATATCCTCCTGCAACAGCGGGCGGCCAGTGAGCGCGACGCGGGCATTCAATTTCTGTCTGAGGATCTGATACTCAAGCTGATTGAGCAGCGGCCCATCTCCGGCAATTACACAGTCAAACAAAATGCCTTTGTCATCGAGATAGCGACAGGCTGAGATCAGATAATCAAAGCCCTTTTTCTCCACCAGTCGCGCGGAAGAGATCAGCCGCACAGGAACCTGCAGGCCGGCATCCCGATCACCGCTATCGCGCTCATCGTGGGAGGGAGAGAATTTGCTGGTATCAATACCGCAGTAGGCAATAATCAATTTGTCCGGGTCGGCGCCCTCGGCAATATAAAAGTCGCGATGAAAAGACGAGATGCAAACAATAAATTGTGCACGGGCAATTTTGTCTTTCAGGGCGCAGCGCTCACGAAACAGGTCCGCCGCATGGCCGGTAAAGCTGAACGGTTTATTTAACAACCATGCTGCGTACATGCCGACCGTTCCGCAGGAATTAATCCACTGCGAATGAATATGCGACACCGGTTGTTTGCGCAGCGAGCGCGCCCATGCGCAAGCGACGCAAAAATGCAAAAACGATTTGAGCCGCACCTTAAACGACTCCTTGCGACCAAACAGACTGTTCCATAGAGCCGGAAAAAAATAACCCGGGAATAAAAACGGCGCCAGCATCAGACTGGTGATAACCCGCCCTTTGCTGATGGGATAAATAAAATGTGTCTGCTCGGCAATTTCAGCAACACGATCAGATTTAAAAAATGTTGCCGCAGGCTTGTGCAGTGAGTGCAAGCGAAACGCAACGCCATGATCGGCCAACGTCATAAGCTCATTGCCTACCCAGGCATTGCCAACACCGGTACTGGTTATATAGTGGATCATCCTGTTTCCTTAAGTTGCTCCGTGCCTGTCTGCGCTCGCGTGTTTATACACGCCTATCTAGGCTTGCCTGTATTCAATAATGTTGCTGGTCTTGCCGCGAAGGCAATTCAACCAATAGCGCAACACACCCTGCGCTTCCGGCAACTTGCCCAACACAATAAACAGAGCATATAAAGCTCGCTGCCTGGCACTGTAGCGCGCATCGGATTTCGCACACATGGCACGCTGGGCAATGCGCAGGTAAAACGAAATAACCAACAGTTCCGCCATCAATAAAAACAGCTGCCCAACAGCAGAAAAACTGAGCATCATCTGCATAACCAATAACAAAACCCATAATGCGGGCAGCGCAATGCCATAAAACAGACTGCTAAGCAGCGCCTTGCGTTTGTAGCGGTCTGCACTGTGCCCAGTATCGCGGCGATGCAGGTGATAGCCCTGAGCATAGGCATGGCCGCAGCGCACCGAGCGGCACCACCACTGAACAAAGCGCTGTATATTGGCATCGTGTACCGTCATGGGTGCATCAAGGCGCATTAAATGCCAACCCTGATGGCGCAAGCGCAGACATAGGTCAGCCTCTTCTCCGGCGATCATGCTTTCATTAAATGGCTGACGCGATGCACTGCTTAATTGGTCGGCCTGACTGAAACTGGAAACTCTGTAAATCGCGTCACCACCACAGGCATCGACCTCACCTTCACTGCCCTGCCACTCCATCGCGATCAACTGGTTGTAGATGGTTGCGTCGGGATAACGCTCACTGCGGTTTCCACACACTCCCGCGAATTCAGGGTGTTGCTTAAGAAACTGCAATCCTCGCTCAATCCACCCTGCCGCCATCTCACAATCACCATCAACAAACTGCACAAACTCACAACCAGGGTAGTGTTCAAGCAGATAATCAAGGCCAGCGTTACGACCCCTGGCCATGGTAAAAGGTCGTGTCATATCCAGATCCACAACCTCGACACCGACTGATTTAGCATGTTCAACACTGCCGTCACTGGAGCCTGAGTCCACATAGACCACCGGCCCGGCATGTTGTGCCAACACCGACGCCAGGCAGCGCTTTAAGCGCTCACCCTCATTGCGGCCTATCACCACCACACCGGCTTTCGTTTGCCCAGAAACAATTTGCCCGGTAACAGTTGGCCCGGAAACAATTTGCTCAGTCACAGTTTGCTCCTGCAATCAGACGCTGGTCGGCATAGGCCATGATGTATTGCGTGGTGACATGCATAAGGCTCTGGTGGGCATCCTCCGCCATGCCGTAATTCTCGATCGGAATCCACACGCAGTGACGGGCGATATCGCGTAACTTACCACCCTTGAAACCAACAAAAGCAATGGTTGGCACTCCGCGGCTGTTGGCGTATTCGCAGGCCTTGACCACATTGGGAGAGTTGCCACTGGAACTCACCAACAGCACAGCATCATGTCTGCCAAGGTAGTATTTAAGCTGTTCACTGAAAACCTGTTCGTAATCAATATCATTGCCCAGGGCGGTCAGCATCGCCGTGTTGGATGTCAGCGAAATCGATTTGATTGATGGCTGCCCATCCCGGTGAGTGCCCTTGGTCACATCGCAGACAGTGTGATCACCAATCGCTGCACTGCCGCCATTGCCCGCTACCCAGAGGGTGCCATTTTTGTCGCGGATATCGAGAAACACATCCAGAATCGGCTCGAGTGCGGT
>JALRJD010000108.1 GCA_023255165.1 Porticoccaceae bacterium
GCGGATGTGCCTCAGGAGTCTGCGCCGTCCCAGGAAATTATTGGTGAAGCACCAGCGATGCAGGAAGTGTTTCGCGCCATTGGTCGGCTCTCAAACTCCAATATCACTGTGCTGATCAATGGTGAGTCGGGCACCGGCAAAGAGCTGGTTGCCCATGCGCTGCACAAACATAGCCCACGCCGCAATGCCAAATTTATCGCCCTGAACATGGCGGCTATTCCCCACGATCTGATCGAGTCGGAGCTGTTTGGTCATGAGAAAGGCGCCTTTACCGGCGCGGCGCAACGCCGCGAAGGACGCTTTGAGCAGGCCAATGGTGGCACGCTGTTTCTCGACGAAATTGGCGATATGCCAGCCGAGGCCCAGACCCGGCTACTGCGGGTGTTGGCTGACGGCGAGTTTTATCGCGTAGGCGGCCATACCTCGGTCAAGGTGGATGTGAGGATTATCGCCGCCACCCACCAGAACCTTGAGGAACTGGTTGAAAGCAACCGCTTCCGGGAAGATCTCTATCACCGACTCAATGTTATTCGCGTCCATCTGCCGCGCCTGGCCGACCGCCGTGAAGATATCCCGCAATTGATGAAGCACTTTTTTCATCGCGCCGCCAAAGAGCTGGATATGGAGCCCAAGGTGCTGTCTCAAGAGGCGGAAGACTTTTTCTATGGCTTGCCCTGGCCTGGCAATGTCAGGCAGCTGGAAAATATCTGTCGCTGGTTAACGGTGATGGCCGCTGGCCGCGAGGTGTTATTAACCGACCTGCCCCCTGAGCTCAAAGCCGAAGAGAGTGGCAGTGAATTGCGGGTTCAAGGCGACTGGCAGCAGATGTTGCGACGCTGGGGCGAGCGTGAACTCAAGTCCGGGCGCAGCGATATTCTCTCTCAGGCGGTTCCCGATTTTGAGCGCGCCATGATCGAGACCGCTCTGGCCCATACCGGCGGGCGTAAAAAAGATGCTGCAGAGTTGTTGGGCTGGGGGCGCAATACACTGACCCGGAAGTTGCAGGAGTATCAGATGGAAAATCAGGCGCTATAGGTCTCTTTGCTTCGGACAATAAAAAACCCCGCTGTTTAACGGCGGGGTTTTTTGGTTTTACGACTTAATATTTAGTGCGTGCTACTCTCGGCGGTGCCTTCAGTCGCCGCCTCTTTGGCGGATGCCTGCTGGACGGCGGCGGTAAACAGCGCGTCAAAATTGATTGGCGGAATCATCAGCGGAGGATATGAACCCTTGGTCAGGGTGCTGTCGATCGCTTCACGAGCATAGGGCAGCAGCATGCTTGGACAGGTGACATTGAGTACCTGTGCCAGTTGACCACCATCAAGCCCGTCGATATTGAACAGACCAGCCTGATCCACTTCGATCAGGTAAATGGTTTCCTCTTCGTGCTTGACCGTCACCGTGATGCGCAGCGAAACTTCATAGAGTTCGTCGGCAATTTTGCTGGTTTTGGTGCTCAGGTCCTGGCTGACCTTTGGCTGCCACTGCTTCTGGAAGGCGGCCGCACCCTGAGGTGTCTCAAATGAGAGATCTTTTACATAGACCCGTTGCACAGCAAACTTGGGTGCCGCTGGTTGTTCCTGGTTGGCTGCTTCAGAAGCAGTAGTTGTTTCATCAGTCATGATCGAACCTTCGAATGTAATGGTTTTAATGTAGTAAAAATGTTGTTGTCACAAACCTATATGGAGACGGTTTCACCGCTTTCAACCCCGGCTTGCAGAGTCGACTCAAAGATGCCTTGACGCTCAAGCTCTCGGAGCTCATCAAAGCCGCCCACATGGGTGGTGCCAAACCATATTTGTGGCACTGTGTTGCGACCGCTTGCAGTCATCAGTCGGCTGCGCAAATCCGGGTCTTTATCAACTGGTATATCCTGGTAATCAATACCTTTGGCAGTCAGAAAACGGCGCGCCGCGACACAGAATGGACAAAAGCGCGTGCCGAATAGTACAACAAGGGACATGTAATTTCCTATCAATGGAGTGGCTTCCTGTCAGAGGCGTTGATTAAGGGCGCCGCAAGAAGCGAGATTATTTTACCGGGTCAATTTCTTGAAACTCTATTGAGCTGGAGATTTATTTGCCAGTCACCAGAGGCAGACCTGCATTTTGCCACTCGCTGATGCCGCCACCCAACCGCTGCACCGAATAACCCTCTTTGCCGAGTGTTTTGCCGGCGCCACCAGAGTGTTGACCGAGCTTGTCGACCAGCACGATGATTTTATCGCGAGACTTTTCCAGCTCGGCAATGCGGCTGGCGAGTTTGTTGTGCGGAATATTTCGCGCGCCGTGGATATGGCCGCTGTCAAACTCCGAGCTTGGGCGAACATCGACAACCACTGCCTGATCACTGTTCATCAGGCGTACCAGCTCGGCCGTGCCGATCGACTTGCCGCTCTTACGTTGCTCGGTATATAAAAACAGTGCAATTAATGCGATTAACAGTGCAAACAGATACCACTGTTGGCTGACAAAAATAAAAAAATTCACGTACTTGATTCCGTTGAAAAATTTGCTGGTTTAGCGACCCCTGTTTCGCCTGGGGTTGTGAAATTTCTGGCCGGAAGTCTCGGTCGAAAGCCCTGCCACCGCTGCCAAAGCGCGCAAGTATACACAGGATTACAGCCCTGAGCTATTAAACAGCCTTGAGCTATTAAACAGCCCTGAGCTATTCAACAGCCGCGAGCCACTACAGCCAAAATTACTGCCAGCGCCGCCAGACCGCAGTGCAGTCATCCGGCAGTGGCGCCACATGCCCAAGAGAAGCCCAGGGTTGGTTGGGGCTGTGGAAATCGGAGCCAGCGGATGCCTCCAGTTGACTGTCACGGCAGAGCCTTGCCATATCGCGAGTGACCGACGGCACCTGCGCGCCAGAGATCACTTCCATCGCCTCGCCTCCGGCAGCTTTAAATGCCGCAATCAACTCAACCAGCCTGGTTCGGGTCAACTTGTATTTGGTTGGGTGCGCTAGCACAGCCACGCCACCCGCGTCGCGAATCCAGTTGATCACCCTGTCGATTTCAGGCCATTGATCTTTTACATCGCCGACCTTGCCCGCGCCGAGGTAGCGCTTAAAGGCCTGCTGAATATTAGTTACCGCACCAATTGCCACCAGATGTTGGGCGAAGTGGGGGCGCCCCACTTGCGGGCCGTTGGAAAACGACTGTGCTCCTTCAAGGCTGTCGGCAAAACCGAGGCGAGCCAAACGCTGGGCAATAATCTCCGCCCTGCCCTGACGCGCTTTTGATTGCTGCTCGATGGCTTCGCCAATTGCGTCGCTATGGCTGTCAATATTTAACCCGACTATATGCACGCCACGCCGGTTCCACTGGCTCGACAGCTCGATGCCCGGAATCAGCTGCAGCTGGCGAGCAGCTGGGCCAAAGGTTTGATAGGCATCCATAGTGTCGTGGTCGGTCACCGAGAGCATATCGATCTCTCGCTCCAGGGCGAGATCGATCAGTGCGGTCGGATCCAGAGAGCCGTCAGAGGCTGTAGTGTGGCAGTGGAAATCAATATTCATTTTCGTGGGGTGCTCGATCTTTTGTGTATTGTAACAGGCCAGCCCAACGATATACTGCGCTCTATGATTGAGCCTATAACCGAATTCCAAATGCGCCAGGTCGAGGCTGCCACTGAGCGTTGTATTAAAAAAGCCTCCAGCTTGTACGGGCGAGAATTTGCCAGTATTGCAGTTGATTTCGACCTTAAAGGTAAGTGCGCGGGCATGTACCAGGTGAAGGGTCGCAATCGGCGCATCCGCTACAATCCCTGGCTGTTTGCCAAATACTACAAAGACAGCCTCAGCGACACGGTTATCCATGAAGTGGCCCATTATCTGGTCGACTGTCTCTATGGTTTGCGCCGGGTCAAGCCGCACGGGGATGAATGGAAGGCGATTATGATTGATCTCGGTGCCGAGCCAAAGGCCACGGGTGACTATGATTTAACCGGCATTCCGGTCAGGCAATATGCAAAATTCAACTACAGGTGCGCCTGCAGAACCCATCAGCTGACCAGTTTGCGTCACAAGAAGATTGTTCAGCGGCGAGCCAAGTACCGCTGCCAGTACTGCCATGATTTTATTGTTGCCGATCTTGCGGCCAGCGCGTGAATGATCAGTGCATGAATGAATGGTTTGTCTATCTGATTCGGGCCACCGATGATTCCCTCTACACCGGTATTACCACAGACGTTGAGCGGCGTTTTAACGAGCACCTCAGCGGCCGTGCCGGAGCAAAATATTTTCGTGGCCGCAGCCCGGAAAAGGTGGTCTTTGTCGAAGGAGGACACGACCGCAGCAGCGCCAGCATTCGCGAGGCGCAGATCAAAAAATTCTCCCGCCAGGACAAGCTTGAGCTGATTGAGCATTAACACAACACCTCCGGGTGCATCTCTCGTCTAGATATATTGTATATACATCTAATTAATTCGCTGGTTTAATAATGACCTGGCCTTATATTGGCCATAATTGCTGGTAAAAATGCGGAAGATAAGATCGGAAGAGAAGTAAGTGGCTGACGTTTTTAGTAGTATATACAGGTATAGTGTATATACTAAAGTGATTGATCAGATAAAGCAGTGGAGGTGTTATCCATGAACCAGGCGATCTATTCCCTGCCGCGCTATGCGCAGATCAAGAGCTATATCAAAAACCAGATCGAGTCGCAGCAATGGCCGGTTGGCGAGCGTATCCCCTCGGAGAACCAGCTGGCTGTGGATTTTTCAGTAAGCAGAATGACCGCACGCCG
>JALRJD010000146.1 GCA_023255165.1 Porticoccaceae bacterium
ACCTTCGCCTGGAAAGGCGAAACCGAGGAAGAATACGAATGGTGTATCGAGCAGACCATCCTGAAGGACGGCAAGCCCTGGAACGCCAACATGATCCTGGACGACGGCGGCGACCTCACGCAGGTCGTGCACCAGAAAATAATTTGCTGTGGCGGATTGCAGCGGCGCGCCAACCCACTCCACCAGATGTGTTTGAGTGCTGCCAGTGAGATAGCTGCCGATGGGGTGATTGTCACGGTTGGGAAAATCCTGCATAGCAGTGTTTATACCTGCGCGGCAGTCCATAAGTAAAGGCGCATTTGGAATTATCACCTTCTCTGGATGATCAAACCTGCGGTGATTTAACGTACAGTATTGCAGGAGTTTGCCATAAACTGATCGCAAGCATTGAAAACCGCTCTTGCAACCACAACTATATATCCGTGGGTAGATTAGCACTCCGCCATCAACCCGGAATTATTAACCCAAAACAGTTAACCAAGTAGCAGAGGTAATTTACGTGTTTAGGATAGGCCTGTTTCTTCTCACCAACCTGGCGGTTATCGTGGTCGCCAGCATTTCCCTGAGCCTGCTCGGCGTGAACAGCATACTCGCCAATAATGGCGTCGATCTCAACCTCCAGTCGCTGCTGATCTTCTGCGCCGTATTTGGTTTTGCCGGCTCGTTTATTTCGCTGTTGCTGTCCAAATTTATGGCCAAAATGTCAACCGGCACCCAAATTATTCAGCAGCCTCAGAGCGCCGACGAGCGCTGGCTGCTGGAGACGGTTGCCGAACTGGCCAAAAAAGCCGATATAGGTATGCCCGAAGTTGGCATCTTCCCGGCGCAGCAATCCAACGCCTTCGCCACCGGCTGGAACCGCAATAATGCGCTGGTCGCGGTCAGTGCGGGCCTGCTGCAGCGCTTTTCGCGCGATGAAGCCCGCGCTGTGTTGGCCCATGAGATTGGCCATGTGGCCAATGGCGATATGATTACCCTGAGTTTGATTCAGGGTGTAGTGAATACCTTTGTGATGTTCTTTGCCCGCCTGATCGGATTCTTTGTCGATCGCGTGGTGCTGAAAAATGAACGCGGCCTGGGTCTGGGCTACTGGATTACCACCATCGCCGCGGAAATCTTCCTTGGCATTCTCGCCTCGACTGTGGTGATGTGGTTCTCGCGGCGCCGCGAATTCCGCGCCGACGCAGCCGGAGCCTCGCTGGCTGGACGCAGCGCCATGATCGGCGCCCTGCAGCGACTGCAGCAGGAGACCGCATCCCATGTCGAAAACCAGATGCCCGATACAATGACCGCCTTTGGTATTTCTTCAGGCTGGAAACAGCGCCCGTCGCGACTGTTTATGACACACCCGCCGCTGGAAGAGCGCATTGAGGCGCTGCGTTTTGGATCATAATCAAGGGCATAACGAGCAAGCAGATAATCAGCATCAGGAGAATGTGCAACGGGATTATTTTCTCTGCCGACTCAGCGATCTCGAAGAGCGTCAGAGCATCGAACTAACCATCGACGAGCGTCTGCTGTTTGCCATCCGTCAGGACAATCAGCTTTACGCCTACTGGAACAGCTGCCCGCATATGGGTATCCCGCTCAACTGGATGCCAGAAAAGTTTCTCGACCTCGATGGTGAACTGCTGCAGTGCTCCGCCCACGGTGCACTGTTCCGGATTGACAGCGGCGAGTGTATCGGCGGGCCCTGCGTAGGCGATCAACTGTCACCGATTATTCTTAAACAGGAAGGCGAGCAATACTTTATTGCCGCCGACCAACCACTGCCGGCGCCGCTGATCAATCTGCGCGCCGCCGCACTTCGCGATCTGGAATAGAGTTTAAAATCTAGTGTTAAAAAGCAAAACGCAAAGATCGCTGCAGGCTGATGTCTTGAGCACTCAAATCAGCCTGCCAAACCAGCACCTCAACACCAGCGGCCATCGCCACTGCCAATGTCTCGGCATAGAGCGGATCAATATCCGCTGCCACAGCCACCTTTTCAACGCCGCTTAACTGCACGCAGAAAAACAGCACCGCGCGATGACCGGCAGCAACCATCGCCATCAGTTCGCGCAGATGTTTGGCCCCGCGCGAGGTAACCGCATCGGGAAACTGCGCCAGACCATTGCCGCAATCGAGAGTGACATTTTTCACTTCCACATAACAGCATCCACCGTCGCTCTCGAGCAGCAAATCAATGCGGCTCTTCTCATCGCCATAGCGAACCTCGCTGCGCAGTGTGGTATACCCGCGCAGCTCCGGAATCAGCTCCGCTTCGATGGCCTCTCTGACCAGATGATTGGGTCGCGCGGTATTGACCCCGGCCAGGTTGCCATAGGCACTGGTGACTATTTCCAGAGTGCCGGCCAGCTTGCGCTTGGGATTATCCGACAGTGAATACCAACAGGGCGATTCCGGCTGCTGGCAATTTTTCATTGAACCTGTATTCGGGCAGTGCACGGTGATGATGTCACCCTGCCCGGTACGGATATCGGTAAAGAAACGTTTGTAGCGTTTAATAAAAGTGCCGGACAGCAGTGATGGGGTAATTTTCATGGGCTCAATTGTTGCGCTTAAATTTTCATTTTCGGCTGGCAATATTAACCGTTTATGTTATGAATAGAAGACGTGAAAAAAATTCACGCCTTTGCGAGTATGGATTAGTGCATAGATCAACACAGCCGCACTAATGCCGATTTACTGACTGGAATCAGGCTAAAAAAGGCAAATTTTCCTTGAAAAATTGGCTCAATATCTCTATAAACGCACGTCCTGTAATTTGGGCTCTGAAATTTAACTTTGGACTTTAGAGATGGCAACAGCAAAAACAACATCCAAGCCTGCATCAAAGGCAGCTGCCAGCGGATCAGCAACCCTTCATGGTCTCTCTCCCTACGTGGAGAAAAAAAATGAAGAGTACATGAACGAAAAGCAGCGCGAGCACTTTAAAGAAATCCTCAAGGCCTGGCGCCGTGAGTTGATGGAAGAAGTCGATCGCACCGTGATGCATATGAAAGATGAAGCGGCGAACTTTCCTGATCCAGCCGACCGCGCAACCCAGGAAGAAGAATTCAGCCTCGAACTGCGCACCCGCGATCGCGAGCGCAAGTTAATCAAAAAGATCGACAAGACGTTGGTGCGTGTTGAAGAAGACGACTACGGCTTCTGCGATCAATGTGGTGTCGAGATCGGTATTCGCCGACTTGAAGCACGCCCGACCGCAGATCTCTGCGTCGACTGTAAAACCCTTGATGAAATCAAAGAAAAGCAGATCACCGGCGGCTAATCAGCCGTCGGCGCGTTCCCGTCTTCTCTTTACCCCCGATTTAACTTCTTAAGCGGCCTGGCCAGTGACAGCCCCAGCCTATATTGGCCGCTTTGCACCCTCGCCCACCGGTCCTCTGCACTTTGGTTCGCTGGTCTGCGCCCTGGCCAGTTTTCTCGACGCGCGCCATTATCATGGCCAGTGGCTGGTGCGCATTGAAGATATAGACCCGCCCAGGGAAATCCCCGGCGCAACCGCAACCATTCTCCATCAACTCGAAGCCCACGGTCTGCTGTGGGATGGCGAACTGCTCTATCAGAGTCAGCGCATGGATGCCTACGCTGCCGCGCTGGAGCAACTGCAAAGCACAGGCTTGTTATTCAACTGCGACTGCAATCGCCAGCGCATCGCTGAACTCGGCGGCATTTACGATGGTCACTGCCGCCAGCGTGTGGTCTCTGGAGAATCGGCGCTGCGTCTTCGGGTGCCGTACAGTGATGACGGTGATTATCCGTTAAGTAGCAGGTTTAATGATCTGATTATGGGTTGTTATCAACAAAACCTGCGCACCGATGTCGGCGACTTTGTGGTCCGCCGTCGCGACGGTTTGATCTCCTATCAGCTGGCGGTAACAGTGGATGATCAGTTTCAGGGCATCACTCATATTGTGCGCGGTGCGGATCTGCTCGACTCGACACCCAGACAAATCTATCTGCAGCACTGTCTCGGTTATCGGGACAACCATCGCCCGGCGCTCCACTATGCCCATCTGCCACTAGCCACCAACGACGAAGGGCAAAAACTAAGCAAACAGAATCATGCCGCCGCTCTGCTGCAGGGAAACGAAGCGGACAATTTGTGGCTGGCCCTGGATTGGTTGCAACAGAAACCACCAGCCGAACTTCGGCGAGAAAGCATAACCGAGATACTGCACTGGGCAATCGACAACTGGACGCTTGCCGCGATTCCGGGGCGAATGGAGATTCCGGCCCCGCGGGGCTTTTAAAATAATAAAAGGCGATGGATAACAGGTTTGCTTTGCCAGGCCAGCTTGCATACCATCGCCTCTACTTCATTTCGATCGCCCGACGACGAGTGTAACCATGCTTAACTACCGACTGGTTGCGGTTTTAATCTTTCTCAGCAGCGTTGTTGTGCCGCTGGCGTCGCGCTGGGCAATCGAACCTCAAGGCAGCTGGTTTCGACCCTTTGTAGTCTGGGCACTGATTGTGTTTGCGGCCTATATTCTGCAGCGCCACAGGAAAATCGATGAGTCCTGATATCGCCCTGATCGCCTTCGGTTTTGTCGCCGCCGGCGCGCTCTGCTCCTACCTGATGTCAACCTACGGCGGCACCGGCAGCCGCAATCTGCTGTTGGTGCTGGCGCTGTTTGCCGGCACCGGCTCGCTGCTGGCCACAGGCACAATCGAAATGGCGGGCCGTTACGGCTTTAGTACCTTGCTGGCGCTATTTGCCTTCACCATGGTATTTATTTTTTCGCCACTGATTTTTTACCCTATTCGCCGCCTCAATGAGATTATCCGTTTTGCTTCACTGGTGGATTTTTTAACCTTTCGCTTCCGCGGCAAAGCAGTGGCGACCATTGCCTGCAGTTGCCTGATTATCGCTACGGTGCCGCTGTTTTTGGCCCAACTGCTGGCGCTCAGTTCGCTGCACGACTTTCTTTTTGACGGCAATGGCTGGCTCTTCGCAACCCTGATTGTCGCGACCATTCTGTTTATTAACTGGCGCTCAATCGAAGTGGGCGTTGCCGAAAGTCTGCGCTGGATTATGGCTGCAGCCGGACTGCTGTTACTGCTGGCGCTGGCGATATCCGCACTGGTCTCGGTGAACGCAATCTTCGGAGGCATTGGCGAAATGAATCAGTGGGTTGTCGACAGCGGTCAGCGACTGATTGTGCAGCGCATGGATTCGTCCTACAGCCTGTTTATTATTTTTCTCGCCGCCAGTTTTGCGCTACCGGTCAACTTTAGCATTGTCATCTCGGAAACCATTTCAGATCGACAGGCCGGCATAACCGCCTGGGCCTATCCGCTGCTGATGTTACTGGCCAGCATTCCGGTGTTTCCGCTGCTATGGTCCGGGCTGGCGGTGCAATCAGCATCACCGCTTCAGGACTATCTGTTTGCCATTCCCGCGCTCAGCCAACATCCTCTGGTCGCCGGTCTCGGCGCCGCCAGTATTATTCTGGTCGCGATTGCGCTGCTCTGCAGCCTGTCACTGATGCTCGCGAGAATGGTGCTCAATAGTTTTATCCTGCCAAACAAGGCGCTGCACCAACAGCCCAACCTGAGCCGCTGGATCAATCGTCATCTGTTTGTGATCTCAAGCATTTTAATTATCGACTGCGCGCTGCTCGGCCAAATTATCAAAGGCCGCAGCATTACCGATCTCTATCTGGTGGGCTTTGCCGGGCTGGCGCAACTGACACCGGGCATGCTCGCCTCTATTTATCTGCCCAGAATCAGCCGCAAAGGTTTTATTGTCGGGCTGATCGGCGGACTGTCGCTATGGCTGGCAACTCTGGCCCTGCCACTGCTATTTGGCGACTGGAGCTGGCAGCCGCCGGGCGCTGACAGCCCGCTGGTGTTTGGCATGGAAAACTGGGAGACCTGGGCGTTTGAGGCGCTGCTGGTCAATGTGGTGCTCTCGGTACTGGTCTCAACGCTGGGCGGTATGGACCGCGAGCAACGGTCCTTTGCCCGACTTTGCATGGTCGACAATATCTATATCCCGGCCCGCGTTCAGCTCAGTCACAACTCGGTGGAGCAGATGCGCGACAGTCTGCGTAAGACTCTCGGCAGCGAGGCCGATACCGAGATCGATCAGGTGCTGCGCAACCTTGACCTCGATTACCGCGAAACCCGACCCGCGGCATTGCGTAAAATTCGCGACGCTCTCAATTCCTCACTGACTCTGCGCTTTGGCGTGTTGGCCGCCTATCAGATTATGGAAGAGTCGCTGCCACTACTGACACCAGCGCGGCAGGAGCCGGACGATATCTACCAGATCGAGTCGGTGCTCGCCATTCAGGGCGACCGCCTCACCGGTATTGCCAGTGAGCTGAACAAACTGCGGGTTCATCACCGCGAAGTGCTCGACAATCTTCCAATTGGCATCGTCTCGCTCGGCCAAAGCGGCGAAATTATCAAATGGAACAGCACCATGGCACGCTACACCGGAATTGACGGCGATGCCGCCACCGGTGCCCTGGTCAGTGACCTGCCCGAACCCTGGCAATCGGCGATCGCTGCATTTTTGGCTGCAGACGAGAACAGCAGAGACAATCTGCCCATTGAATTGGCAGGAACGACCCATTGGTTTAGCCTGCAAAAATCCGCCGCTACCAGCAGTGACGATCTGATACTGCTGCTGGAAGATCAAACCAACTCGGTGCTGTTGACACAAAATGCCATTAATAACGAGCGCCTCGCCTCGGTGGGCCGTCTCGCCGCCGGAGTCGCCCATGAAATCGGCAACCCGGTGACCGGCATCGCCTGCATTGCGCAAAACCTTCAGCACGAAACCGAAGCCGGAGAAATTGCCAACTCCGCCGACCTGATTCTCTCGCAGACCGATCGCATCAATGCGATTGTGCAGTCACTGATCAATTTCTCCCGCGGCGATCGGGCCTACCACAATCAGCTGCAACCGGTCTCCGTGCGCGATGTTGCCGAGGAGGCCATTCAGCTGCTGAGCCTTAGCAGCCCGCAAATCAGCGAGCAATCGAGACAAGAAGCGAAGCAACAGTTTATCTGCCTGCTGGATCCCGATATCCGCATTGCCAGCGACCCGCGCCAACTGGTGCAGGTGTTTATCAATCTGCTCAGCAATGCCCGCGATGCGTCCAGCGACAACAGCCCGGTCGAGATAAGCTGCGAGCGCGACGGGCCACGCCTTAAAATACTGATCAGCGATCAGGGTATCGGCCTTCCGGATGCGATTGGCGACCGTCTGTTTGAACCCTTTGTCACTTCCAAAGAGCCCGGTCAGGGCACCGGTCTGGGACTCTGGGTGGTGTTTAATCTGGTAAAAAATCTCGGCGGTGAAATATCCCTTTCCAGTCCGGCCAAAAACAGTGATCGCGGTACCACCGCGGAGCTGTTATTTAATCTGCACGCGGACTGATAAGCGGCTGCGACTTGTGTCCAGCCAGCTTCAAGGTAACAATAGAAACATTCACTGACACCACGCTAACCATCTATGAGCAAAGCCCCTCACAGCGATCGCATTCTGATTGTCGAAGACGAAGAGATTATCCGCACCTCGCTGCGCAAACTGCTCGAGCGTCACGATTACAGCGTTAGCGATGCGGTGAGCATCAAAGCCGCACGGGAAAGTTTTAATATCTCTGACTTTGCGCTGATTATCAGTGACCTGCGCCTGCCCGGGCAGCCGGGAACCGACCTGATCAAACTGGTCGATCCGGTGCCGGTTTTGATTATGACCAGTTACGCCAGCTTGCGCTCCGCGGTCGACACCATGCGCCAGGGCGCCGTCGACTATATTTCCAAACCCTTTGATCACGATGAAATGCTGGCCTCGGTGCGCCGGATTTTGAAGAAATCCGGGCAGCCTGGCGCAGCCGTGCCAACACTGGCCGATATCGCCCTGCTGGGTTCAAGTGACGCGATCAAAAAAGTTACTCGCCTGATCGCAAAGGTCGCTCTGTCCAATCTGCCGGTATTGATCAGTGGTGAAACCGGCAGCGGCAAATCCGCTGTGGCCGCGGCGATATGTAATCAATCTAAAACCGGGCAATCGATAACCGGGCAATCTGAAGCAGATAAATTCGCTGGCGGTGAAATGATTAGCATCGACTGCGCCGCACTCAAAGAGGAAGAGTTTCTCAGCCAGCTGCGGGCCGGCCAGCCTGGCGCGACGATTTATCTCAACAATATCGCCGAGCTCGAACTGTCGCTGCAGCCACTGTTGCTGCGCGAATTACAGGCTGAGACGCAAGGTAAAAAACTGAACCAAAGGCGGCGTTTTATCTGCTCCACGGATCAGGATCTGGAAACGCTCTGCGAGGCCAAAACATTTCGCAAAGACCTCTACTACCAAATCAATGTTGTCAGCATTGCGGTGCCGCCACTGCGTCAGCGCCGTGACGATATTCTTGCCATCGCCGAAGCCATTCTCAATGCCGACGCCGATCATCCAAGTTTAAGCAGCGATGCCCGCGAGGCGCTGCTCGACTATCAGTGGCCCGGCAATCTGCTACAGTTAAAAAACATGTTGCAGCAAGCGCTGGTGTTGGCAGCGCCAGGAGAACCGATCGATGCCGAACAGCTCGGCCTCGGTCAGCGCCAAAAATCGCCGACCGGCGAGGTTTTAACCAATGGCGCTCTTAATAACACTCTCAATAGCGCTCTCAATCGTACTCAAAGCACCCGTGCAATCGACCCATCCGACGATGCGCCAGCTGGGCTGTCTCTGGAAGATTATTTCACCCGTTTTGTGCTTGAGAATCAGGAAAATATGAGTGAAACCGACCTTGCCAAAAAGCTTGGCATCAGTCGCAAAAGCCTCTGGGAGAGGCGCAATAAATTGGGCATCAGCCGCAAAAAGGGCGACGAGCTTACCAACTGATTGGGTCGCTTGTGACAACTGCTCGATGTACGGCATTTTGCCCGCTCTGTGCTTTAGTCTCCCGCCAGCATCTTTCCTCTGATAAACTCGCGGTTCTTATCACAACCAAATCGGCAACCACTTAATGCTGAAACGCATAAGTAGATTCTTTAAAAGTAAAAAAGCCTCTCCTCTCCCTCAAGGGCCTCAGATTTATGAGCATGGCGAGCACCCATTGTCGCGTGACATGATCAACCGCGACGCGCAAAAAGTCGTCGACGTTTTACAGAAGGCCGGATTTGAAGCCTATGTGGTTGGTGGCTGCGTGCGGGATCTGCTGATTGGACTAAAGCCCAAGGATTTTGATGTCGCCACCAGCGCCAAGCCCTGGGAAGTAAAAGAGCTGTTTCGCCGCTCGCGCATTATCGGCCGCCGCTTTCAGATTGTGCATGTGCAGTTTGGCCGCGAAATTATTGAGGTGACTACCTTCAGATCCAACAGCAGCAGCCAGACCTCAAGCAAAAATCATCGTCAGCAGACCGACAGCGGTATGCTGACCCGAGACAATGTCTTTGGCACCGTGGAAGAGGACGCCTCCCGTCGCGACCTGACCGTCAACGCGCTGCGGGGCTGGGACATCCGGCGGCGCGCTTCGCGGGCGTCGGAGCGTTACGCGCGAAGAATTTCGTCATG